>DATHUB010000111.1:0-13103 GCA_035462695.1 Coriobacteriia bacterium
TGGGGCGGGCGTCGCGGTCGAAGGTGAGATAGCCCCTTCGGCCATCATCGAGGGGCTGCACGCGGCCGCAGCTGCCAAGCCGGATGTGATTCTCTTGGTGCGTGGGGGCGGAAGCTACGAGGACCTGATGCCGTTCAACTCCGAGATGGTTGCCCGGGCGGTGGCGGGCTCGCCCGTACCGGTGGTCACTGGAATCGGCCACGAGCCCGACAACTCCATCGCCGACATGGTCGCCGACCTGCGGGCGTCGACGCCGACCGCGGCAGCCGAGGCCGTCGCGCCGTCCTGCGACGAGCTCGCAGCCGTCGTCGCTCGCGAACGCCGGGCGCTCGGCCGAGCGCTCCTGCACCGCATCCAGTCGGCAGCCCATCGCGTCGCTCGGATTGCCGAGCGACCGGCGTTCAGCGATCCGCACGCGTTGTTCGGGCCAGCCAGCCAGCGGCTAGACCTAGCTCGCATGCGACTGGCTCAGGCGATTCCTGAGCGGCTCATGCGCGACACCCAGCGCATCGGCTCCGCCCGCACGCGACTGCTGGCTGTCGGACCTCGCGTCACCGAGCGTGCTGGCTCCGCCCTGGCTCTGCAAGCGGCGCGATTGGACGACCTTTCGCCACTCAAGATTCTCGCCCGAGGGTACGCCGCCGCGTTTGGCGGCGACGGGCACACGGTAGTCCGGAGCGTTACGCAAGTGTCCACCGGACAGCGTATCGTTGTGAGAGTGTCTGACGGCCGTATTGGCTGTCAGGTCACGGACGTACAGACGGAGGAATGATGAGCGAGGAACTGCGTACACCGGCCAGTGAGCTGCCTTTCGGGTCGGCCTTGGCGGAACTCGAGACGATCGTCTCGGGTCTGGAGTCCGGGACGCTCGAGCTCGAAGACAGTCTCGACCGATACGAACGCGGCGTTGCGCTGCTTCGTTCTCTGCAAGCTCGCCTCGGTGAGGCCCAGCAGAAGGTCACGATGCTGCTCGGCGAACTTGAGTCCGAAACCGACGACGACACGGTCGAAGGAGCGGAGACGCGATGAGCGACTGCATCTTCTGCAGGATGGCTGCGGGCGAGATACCGGTGAGTTACGTCTACGAGGACGAGCACGTCGTCGCCTTCGACGACATCTCGCCGCAGGCACCGGTGCACACTCTCATAGTGCCGCGCCGACACGTGGTGAATCTCTCAGACCCCGCGTCCGAAGAGGTCATGAGGGAGGTCTTCTCGGCGGTTCCCAAGGTCGCGAAGGTCAAGGGTGTGAGCGAGAGCGGGTACCGCGTGATCGTGAACAACGGGCCCGATGCCAATCAGACGGTGCAGCATCTCCACGTCCATGTGATGGGTGGCCGAGAAATGGCCCACGGCATGGTCACCTTCTCAGAGGAGTGAGATGAGACCGCGCGTCGCGGTCACGTTCGCGCCTTCGGGTGCGGTCGCTTGGGTCGAGGCCGGCACGACGGTGCTGCAGGCCGCACGTGCGGCGGGCGTCTTGGTTCCGGCTGCCTGCGGTTCGCGCGGCGTGTGCGGCTCCTGCGGCATCCGGTTGATCGAAGGCGAGCTGGCCCCGGCAGGCGAGGCAGAGAGAGACGCGCTGGCTCGCGCCCCGGTGGGAGTCAGGCTGGCATGTCGTGCCGTCGTCGAAGGCCCGGTGGTCGTTCAACCGCTGCTGACTGCGCACCTTCCCGAGGCGAGCCGCCTGCCTGCGGCCTCAGTGGAAGCGGCCGGCGGAGACCGCCTTGTCGCGGCAGTCGATCTCGGTACCACGACAGTAGCCGCCGGAGTCGTCACAGCAAGTGGCGGTCGGCAGATCGGCGCGTCGATTGTGGCCAACTCCCAGCAAGCATGGGGTGCCGATGTCCTCAGCCGAGTGGCGGCTGCTGTTGGGGGCGATCACGAGCAGCTGAGAAACGCGGCGGTCGACTCGGTGAGGAGAAGCCTCGAGCACGCGGGGCTCGCCAGCTTCGACCGACTTGAGCGAGTTGTCATCGCGGGCAACACGGCGATGTCTGCGCTCTTCTCGGATGTGAGCGTTGTCAGCCTCGCTTCTCACCCATTCGAACCGCCTAAGTACCCAACAAGTCGAGATGCGAGCGAGGTCGCCCCCTCGTTGGCGGGAGCGGAGCTTGTAGTCTTGCCACCCATCGCGGGGTTTGTCGGCGGCGATGCTCTGGCGGGACTCATCCATACCGGCATGCTGTGGGCCTCTTCGGCCGAACTCCTCGTGGACTTCGGCACGAACGCGGAGATCGCCCTCGCTCACGAGGGACGGCTGTGGGTGGCGTCCGCAGCCGCGGGGCCGGCGTTCGAAGGGGTCGGAATCGAGTGCGGGATGTCGGCAGGCTCTGGTGCCGTTGTCGCCGTGGGTCTTAGCGACTCCGGCGAGCTTGAACTGGAGACGATAGGTGGCGGCGAGCCGCTTGGAATCGCGGGAACGGGAGCCGTATCGCTTGTTGCCCTGCTTCTCAGACTGGGACATCTGACGCCGGAGGGGCTGATGGTCGCCGAGGGCCCGCTGGCGGAGCGATTCGCGCGCGGTGAAGACGGAGTCATGCGATTCAGGCTGTCGGGCAACGAGGACGTTTCGGAGCTTGCGCTGAGCCAGCGCGACGTACGGACGCTACAGCTCGCGAAGGCGGCAGTCCGAGCGGGAGTGGAGCAGGTGCTTCGCGCCGCGGGCGTCGCGGCAAGTGCACTGCGCTCTGTGCACGTCGCGGGCGCTTTCGGCTCGGCGCTCGCACCTCAGGACCTGCTGGAACTCGGCGTGCTGCCGAAGTCCGTTGGGGGTCGCGTCGCCCCGGTGGGCAACGCTTCACTCGGCGGTGCGCTCGCCGTCGCCCTCGAACCGGGACTCCTGGCTGAGGCGTCCGATCGTGCGCGAGGGTCCGTGCACGTTGATCTCGCCGCAAGTGCGGACTTCAATCGGGCGCTCATTGGGGCGCTTGCACTCGAGCCCTTCGACGCCTAGCTTCGGGCGACGCGGCCGCCCGACGCGGGCGCATTTCTGTCCTAGGACGAGCGAAAGCCCCCACCTTCGGGTGGGGGCTTTCTCAATCCTTCCCAGCGTTACCCCTGAGTCTCTGTAGGAGAGGTTCACGGCCTGCCTGGTGGCCGCACAGTGTCGATGCCGGTCGTCACTGATCTCCTGCCGGTTTGCCGTCCGGATCCCCCGGAAGCGGCGATTTGTGCGGGAAGGGAAACTTGTCAATGGCGACACGATAACGCATTCCCGCGGAGGCTGCAACATTTGTTACAAGCCATTGTGAGCCGTCCACCGACGCTCACCCGCCGCCCACCCGGTTGGAGTGCTGATGGCAGCGGGTACTTCCCTAATATTGGTGCACATCCCTGCAGTTGGGGGAGTTGCCGAGGTGTTCGAACAGCAGGCCGCGTGTTGCGGCCACGCTCCGATATGCGAGGTGAAGGGAGGCAGGTATGAGTGTGGACGAATCCATTCGGTCCTTGATGGGCGAGTCACAGGTTCTCAATCCGCCTGCATGGGTTTCCGAGCGTGCGTGGATCAAGTCGATGGACGAGTACGAGACGATGTACCGTCACTCGGTCGACGATCCGGAGGGCTTCTGGGCCGAGCAGGCCGAGACGTACCTCTACTGGCACAAGAAGTGGGACAAGGTGCTGGACTGGGAGTTCGACACTCCCCGCGTTGAGTGGTTCAAGGGCGGGCTAACGAATGTCGCCTACAACTGCGTCGACCGCCATCTCACGACTTGGCGTCGTAACAAGGCAGCGCTCATCTGGGAAAGCGATGAGGGTCGCAGCAAGGTCTACACCTACCAGTCGCTGTACTACAAGGTGTGCCGCTTCGCCAACGTTCTGAAGAAGCATGGGATCAAGAAGGGCGATCGAGTCGCGATCTACCTGCCCATGATTCCGGAGCTTCCTATAGTCATGCTCGCGTGCGCACGCATAGGCGCGATCCACTCAATCATCTTCGGCGGCTTCTCCTCCCAGTCGCTACGCGACCGCATCCAAGACAGCGGCTGCAAGATGCTCGTCACCGCGGACGAAGGACTTCGCGGTGGGCGAGTGATCCCGCTCAAGGCGATGGCGGACGAAGCGCTCAACGAGTGCCCGAGTATCGAGAGCGTGATCGTCGTCTCTCGCACCCGCAATCGGGTCGACATGGAGCCGGGCCGCGACTTCTGGTACCACGAGGAGACTCGCGCCCCCGATATCCAGCGCCACTGCGAGATCGAATGGGTCGACGCGGAGTACCCCTTGTTCATCCTCTACACGTCGGGATCGACTGGCAAGCCGAAGGGTGTCCTTCACACCACCGGCGGCTATCTGCTCTACGCGGCCATGACGTTCAAGTACACGTTCGACTACCACGATGAAGACGTGTTCTTCTGCACCGCGGACATCGGCTGGGTCACAGGTCACAGCTACGTGGTCTACGGTCCGCTCTGTCTGGGTGCGACCTCTCTGATGTTCGAGGGCGTCCCGACGTACCCGGACGCCGGGCGCTTCTGGCAGATCATCGAGAAGCACGGTGTCAACCAGTTCTACACGGCGCCCACCGCCATCCGTGCGCTCATGAAGTCGGGTGAGGAGTGGCCGGCCAAGCACGATCTCTCCAGCCTTCGCGTCCTCGGGACGGTCGGCGAGCCGATCAACCCGGAGGCGTGGCTGTGGTACTGGAAGAACATCGGCCGCAGCGAGATCCCGATCGTCGACACTTGGTGGCAGACGGAGACCGGCGGTCATATGATCACCAACCTTCCGGGTGCGACTCCCATGAAGCCGGGCTCGGCGACGCTGCCGTTCTTCGGCATCCAGCCGGAGATCCTCAACGAGGACAAGACACCTGCGGCTCAGGGATCCGGCGGGCGCCTGTGCATCAAGTATCCGTGGCCTGGAATGCTCCGCGGAACGTGGGGCGACCCCGAGAATGCCCGTGTGAAGGAAGTCTACTTCTCGACTTTCCCCGGCAAGTACTTCACCGGCGACGGGTGCCGCCAGGACGAGGACGGCTACTACTGGCTCCTCGGCCGAGTTGACGACGTCATCAACGTGTCCGGGCATCGCATGGGTACGGCCGAGGTAGAGTCCGCCCTCGTAAGCCATGCCTCCGTCGCCGAGGCTGCGGTCGTCGGTTTCCCGCATGACATCAAGGGTGAGGGCATCTACGCCTATGTCATCCTCAAGAGCGGCCAGGAGCACAGCGCGGACCTGCAGAAGATCCTCGTCGGCCACGTTCGCAACGAGATCGGCCCGATTGCATCTCCGGACCACATCCACTTCGTGCCCGAGCTTCCCAAGACCCGATCCGGCAAGATCATGCGCCGCATTCTACGCAAGGTCGCGGCGGGCGAGCGGGACATGGAGGCGTTCGGCGACACTTCGACGCTCGCTGACCCGTCGATCGTCCAAACGATCGTGGAGAGCGCTCCCGACCAGTAGCAGGTAATGCATTGATTGCGAGGGCCCCGTTCCTGCGAGCGGGGCCCTCGGCATGCTCGGCACGCCGCATGTGTGGCAGGCAATATGAGAGTGGTAATATCACGGTTTGGCGCGCCGGCAGCGCTGCCGACCAAGACACGCCTGAAAGGATTTGCCAGATGGCCTACAACGATCTCTTCCTGCGGGCTGCACGCCGCGAGCCTACGGAGCGTACGCCCGTGTGGATGATGCGGCAGGCAGGGCGCTACATGCCCGAGTACCGCGCGATCCGTGAGAAGCACGGCTTCCTTGAGATGTGCCGCACTCCGGAGCTCGCAGTCGAAGTCACCTTGCAGCCCGTTGACATCGTCGGTGTCGACGCGGCCATTCTGTTCTCTGACATTCTTGTGTCGTTTCCCGGTATGGGCCTGGACCTGGAGTTCGCCAAGGGCGAGGGTCCGGTCATCCACAACCCCATTCGAAGTGCCGCTGACGTCGCGAAGCTGCAGGTGGCGGATCCGCACGAGCACACCGGCTTCGTCATGGACGCCATCCACATCCTCCGGCGTGAACTTGAGAACAAGGTTCCGCTCATCGGGTTTGCAGGTGCGCCGTTCACTCTCGCAAGCTACGCGATCGAGGGGCACGGAACGCGAGACTACGAGCATACGAAGGCCCTCATGTGGAGCGAGCCGGCTGCCTGGGACTCGCTGATGAACAAGTTTGCCGACACCACGATCGCCTACCTCAACGCACAGATCGACGCAGGCGCCCAGTGCGTTCAGCTCTTCGACAGCTGGGTCGGCTACGTCGCTCCCCGTGACTACGAGCGCTCAGTACTGCCTTACAGCACTCGTGTAATTGCCGAGGTAACCGCGCACGGCGATGAGGTCGTCGATGGCGGCGTCCCCGTCATCCACTTCGCCAACGGCGCGACCTCCATGTTGGACCTGGTGCAGAAGGCCGGTGGCGACGTCGTGGGCGTCGACTGGCGACTCGACATGAAGAAGGCCGTCGAGCTGATCGATCGCAAGTTCGGTATTCAGGGCAACATCGACCCGGTCGCACTGTTTGCTCCAGACGATGAGCTTGAGCGCATGGTCATCGAGATTCTCGAGGCCGTGGGCACTCGGCCGGGGCACATCTTCAATCTCGGACATGGCATTCACAAGACGAGTGATCCCGAGAAGGCGAAGTCCTTCATCCGGTACGTCCATGAGCACTCCGACCGCATTCGGGCGGGGGCGTAAGTCATGTCACGCACCGGCGTACTCGTTGCCGGATACGGCGGGCCGGACTCGCTGGAGGCCGTCGCCCCCTTCATGTGCAACCTGATGGATCGAGAGCCCTCGGACGAGCTGGTTGAGAGGGTCTGCCGCCGCTACCTGGCGATCGGTGGCTCATCGCCGCTTCCCGAGATCGCGGGGTCTTTTGCGGCGAAGCTCGCCGAGGCCATCAAGGTGCCCGGAGCCGAGCGGGACATTCCGGTCGAGGTCGGGATGCGCTATTGGCATCCGTTCATCGAGGACGGCTTGGCTCGGCTGAAGGAGAGTGGGTGTGACCGCGTCGTCGTAGTCTCACTCTCTGCGTTCGAGGCGAAGATATCCACACAGTCCTCCCGGGATGAGATCACCCGGGTCGCGGCCGAGTTGGAGCTCGAGATCATCGAGGCCCCTCTCATCTCGGAGCTTCCTGAGTTCGTCGAGTATCTCGCGTCCAGTACGGCTGCCGCCCTCACCGACATTGAGCCGAACATGGGCGCGATCATTGCGTTCACCGCGCACAGTCTGCCCTTGACCGAATTGGTTGACGACGACCCCTATGTTGCGGGGCTCGAGCGAATCGCGCAGATGGTGGCTGGTCGACTCGGACTCGAGCTAGGGCAGCACGGCGCTGGCGAGAACATGTTCGAGTCCTTCCGCGCGTTCGGTTTCTCGAAGCCTCCTCGCGCGTGGTACCTCGTCTATCAGTCGAAGGGCGAACGGCCCGGAGGCTGGCTCGAGCCCGACCTCGACGGACTCATCGAAGCATGTTCCGACGCAAACGTCCCAGCGCTCGTTGTCTGTCCGATCGGCTTCGTGACCGATCACCTTGAGACACTCTACGATCTCGACATAGTGGCGGCCGATAAGGCGCTTTCTGCGGATGTCGAGTTCGCGCGAGCCCCAGTTCCGAACGACTCGGACATGCTCATCGAGCCTTTGGCGTTGTTCGTTCTCTCACAGCAATAGCGCAGCGCGACTAGGTGAGCGCCTCCCGGCACGGCGCTGACCGTGCTTGCGCGCGCGAAGGAGTGGCAGTGAAACGCATCATCATTATCGGCGGCGGAGTTGCCGGACTCGGCGCCGCATACAAGGTACGTCGCTCTGCTGACGCGGGGCATGACGTCGAGTTCGTCCTCGTCGAGAAGGACGAACGGCTCGGCGGCAAGCTCTTCACCGACGTCTTCACCGACGCCGAGGGGCGCCGCTTCGTGGCCGATGGCGGATCCGACTCGTTCCTTACCGACAAGACCGCTGTCCACCGCGTCGCTCGACTGCTCGGCATCTTCGATGACGAGGTCGGCACGATGGACGAGAACAAGCGGACATTCATCGTCAAAGACGGCAGGCTCGTCGAGATGCCTGACGGCATCATGATGTTCGCTCCCACGAAGATCATGCCTATGGCGACGACGAAGCTCTACTCGTGGCCCGCCAAGTTCCGAATGGCCTTCGACCTCATACTCCCGCGCAAGGTGCGATGGGCCGAGGGGGAGAGTGCTCAGCATCACGACGAGTCACTGGAGAGCTTCGTCGTGCGTCGGCTCGGCCGGGAGTCCCTCGACCGGCTCGCTGAACCGCTGGTTGGCGGCGTCAACGGCTCCGACCCCAAGAACATGTCTCTTGCGGCGACCTACCCCATGCTCCTGGACATGGAGCAGAAGCACGGATCGCTGGTCAAAGGCTTCCTCGCGCAGCGCAAGAAGGTCGAGGAGATGAAGAAGAAGCATCCGCCGAAGCCGGGCGCCAAGCGGCGGACGTTCTTCACCTCCTTTCACGATGGCCTGCAGTTCTTCACGGATCGCCTCGCCGAGGCTGCGGGACACCAGCACATCCGCACCGGCACCGGGGCCACGGCTGTGATTCCCACTGATGACGGCTGGGATGTTCTTCTCGACAGCGGCGAGCGCATCAGCGGCGATGCCGTCATCGTTGCGACTGAGGGCTGGGCCGCAGCACCGCTGGCGGCGGGCGCGTCCGATCGTCTTGCCGAACTGGTCGCGTCCATCCCGTGCTCGTCGTCTGCAACCGTGATCATGGCGTTCGCCGAGGAGGACTGCCCCTTCGAGAAGAACTGGCACGGCATCCTCTCCCCGATGGTCGAGCATCGCCCACTGACCGGCGTCTCGCTGATGTCCTCGAAGTGGCCGGACCGCGCTCCGGAAGGAACGGTCCTGCTTCGCGGATTTCTCGGAGGGCCCCGCGATCAGGCGGTCCTGAAGAAGTCCGACGACGAATTGATCGAAGTCGCCCGCGCGCAGCTCGTCGAACTGCTCGGCGTGCGCCCCGACGCGACACCCGTGTACGCGAAGTTGTTTCGGTGGGACGGTGGGATGCCGCAGTACACGTTGGGCCACCTCGATCGCGTAGACGAGATCGAGACCATCTCGGCGTCCGTGGCCGGGTTCGCTCTCGCCGGCGGTGCGTACCGTGGCGTGGGCGTTCCCAACTGCCTTGAGAGCGGGGAGCGCGCGGTGAGCAAGGTGCTCGGCGATTTCGGAATCGAGCTCGCCGAGGACCAGGTCGAAGAGCGCCGCATCTACTAGAGTGACTATGGCAACGGTGGCCTGAGTTCGTGCTCGGGACCCGATCGAAGGGAATCGCGTGAAGAAGGTCATCGTCATCGGAGGCGGAGTCACCGGCCTCGGTGCTGCCTACAAGGTCAGAAGAGCGGCCGCAGAAGGTCATGACGTTGATGTCGTCGTCGTGGAGAAGGACAGCCGCGTCGGCGGGAAGCTGGCCACCGAAATGGTCGAGGACGACCAAGGGGGCCGCTACATCGTCGACGGGGGATCTGATGCCTTCCTAACCGCTAAGCCGGCTGTGGCGCGCATCGCCAGACTGCTCGGCATATCCGACGACATCACCCCAAGCTGCGACGAGAACAAGACCACGCTCATCGTGAAGGGCAAGCGTCTCATCCCGATGCCCGACGGCATCATGATGTTCGCGCCCACCAAGATGGTGCCGATGGCCACCACCGCGCTCTACTCCTGGCCTGCGAAGTTCCGTATGGCATTCGACCTGGTCATTCCTCGCAAGGAGCGTTGGCCCGAGGGCGATACGGCCCAACAGCATGATGAGACGCTCGAGAGTTTCGTTGTCCGGCGCATGGGCCGAGAGTGCCTCGATCGTCTCGCCGAGCCGCTCGTCGGAGGCGTGCACGCGTCCGATCCCTCGCAGATGTCCCTCGCAGCGACCTTCCCGAACCTGCTTGAGATGGAGCAGAAGTTCGGCTCGCTCGTCCGCGGCTTTCTCGACCAGCGCAAGAAGGTCGAGGAGATGAAGCGCAAGTATCCGCAGAAGCCGGGCGCGAAGCCGCGGACGTTCTTCAGCTCGTTCTACAAGGGCATGCAGTACTTCACCGCGGCTCTGGCGAACGGGGTCGGCGCCGAGCGCATTCTCACCGGCGTGGGTGCTACCGGAGTCGAGCGACGTGCAGACGGGGGTTGGGTCGTCGCACTCGACAACGGGGAGGTGCTGGAGGGCGACGCTCTCATCATCGCAACCGAGGCCTGGGCCGCCGAGAAGCTTGCAGGTACGATCGACGGTCGCCTCCGTGATCTGCTCGGCGAGATACCGTACTCGTCCTCCGCCACCGTTCCGATGGCGTTTCGTGAGGAGGACTGCCCGTTCGACAAGAAGTTCTTCGGCATCCTCTCGCCTCTGGTGGAGAACCGGCCCCTGCTTGCGGTGACCCTTTCGTCCTCGAAGTGGCCGGAGCGCGCACCTGAGGGAACGGTCCTGCTTCGCGGCTTCGTTGGAGGACCGCGCAATCAGCACCAGTTGAAGAAGACCGACGAGGAGCTGATCGAGGTAGTGCGCCAGCAGCTCGTTGACCTGCTCGGGATTCGGGCGGACGCTCAGCCGCTGTTCGCGCGCGTCTTCCGCTGGAACCTCGGCATGCCCCAGTACACCATCGGCCACCTCGACCGCGTCGACGAGATCGAGTCGCGGGTCTCATCCATTCCGGGCTTCGGCCTGGCTGGAGGAGGCTACAGAGGCGTGGGTATTCCCAACTGCATCGAGAGCGGCGAGCGTGCTGTGAGCAAGGTTCTCGGGGAGTTGGGCATCGAGCTCGCCGAGGACCAGGTTGAGGAGAAGCGGGCCCACTAGAGCCAGCGTCCCGGCAACCTAGAAGTCGGCCGTTGCCGCGCCGATCAGGTCGAGCATCGCCGAGTGGAGCGCGGGATTCGCCGTGCAGATCGACGTGCTCCGTGCGCTCCACGGCTGTCCGTCGATATCGGTTACCTTCGCGCCTGCCTCTCGGCAGATGAGGACACCTGCCGCTACGTCCCAGACGTGAAGCCCGTACTCCCAGTAGCCGTCGCAGCGCCCAGCCGCGACATGGCAGCAGTCGATGGCTGCGGAGCCGTCTCGCCTGATGTCCTGTACGGGGTGGCGCAGGAAGGCACTGAGGGCGAGCAGCTGGCGCTCGAGCGGATCGGTTCTGTCGTAGGGAAAGCCGGTGACCAGGACGGCCCGCGAGAGGCTGTCGGTCAGCTTGGTCGTGAGACGGTTGCCGTCCCGGTAAGCACCCTCGCCGGCAGAAGCCCAGTTCATCTCGTCAAGCGCGGCGTTGTAGACCACGCCCACCAGCGGTTCCCCATCTTGGAGTAAGGCGATAGACACCGAGTAGCACGGGTAGCCATGCAGGAACGAGGTCGTGCCGTCGATGGGATCGATAACCCAGACACGGCCGCTCTCGAGGTCACCCCGAGGTGCTCGGGCCAAGTCGTAGACCTCGTCCTCTTCGACCACGAAGGTGGATCCGGGGTCACGATGCATGATGACCTTTACGGCTTCCACACCCGAAGCGATATCGGTCGCGGTCACGAGGTCGATTGCGGTGGACTTGGTACTCACTGCGCCGACCGCGCCGGCTCGCGCCCGGACAAGAGTCCCAGCGGCCTGTGCGGCCGCTCTCGCTGTCTGAAGTGCGTCGTGCACGCGGAGTCCCTCCTCGGGGATAATCAAAGAATATCCTGCTGAGTGTACCCGCAGCGTTCCACTCCTGCCCTCACATCACAGAAGGGTCCGACGTGTTCAACAAGGGACTCACCGAGCCGCTGACCGCCGAACTCCTCTCGCAGCTGGAGCGCCGAGCACTCGATTCCAGGGGGGCGGTACTCACCGCGACTTCGGTTGCCGGCTCCGGACACCCCGGCGGGTCGTTCTCGTCCATGGAGATATACACGCTCCTGTACTCGATGGCCCGCATCCGCGCGGCGGAACCGCGCTGGGAAGACCGCGATCGCATCGTCATCTCACACGGTCACACGTCGCCGGGTGTCTATACAGCGCTGGCATCGGCGGGTTTCTTCCCCATCGACGAGGTGAAGACTCACTTCCGCCAGGCAGGGAGCGTCTTCGAAGGACACGTCGAGCGCTCGGTCCCGGGGGTCGAGTGGTCCACCGGCAACCTCGGCCAGGGCCTCTCGGCGGGTGTTGGTTTCGCCATCGGTGCGAAGCTGACGGGCGCAGACTGGCAGACCGTAGTCGCCATGAGCGACGGCGAGCAGCACAAGGGGCAGGTGGGGGAGGCTCGGCGGATTGCCGTGATGCGCCGACTCGACAACATCACCGCCGTCGTTGACTGGAACGGCGTGCAGATATCGGGGCACACCGCGGAAGTCATGGGCGTCTCGATCAAGGAGGACTGGGACGCCGATGGCTGGCGTGTGTACGAGTGCGATGGCCACGATCTTCGCGCACTCCACGACGCAATCGCCGAGGCGATGACCGATGGCGTGCCGAGTGTCGTGCTTGCAAGGACTCTCATCGGCAAGGGCGTTTCGTTCATGGAGGACAAACCGGAGTTCCACGGCCGAGCGCTCAGCGATGACGAGTACGTCATGGCGATGGGGGAGCTCGGTCTGGATGCCGCCGCTCTCGAATCGGCGAGAGCGAGCCGCGGAGAGGTCAACAGCGTGCCCGTACTACCGCACGAGACTCCCGCGCTTCGAATTGAGACAGGTCTGCCGCGGACCTATTCGGCCGAGGAGAAGGCCGACAACCGCTCCGCATGGGGTCACGCCCTCGTCGACCTCGCACATGCGAATCCGGAACTGCCGATGGCGGTTTTGGACTGTGATCTCGCGCAGTCGGTGAAGACGGACGGTTTCGCAGCCGAGCGGCCAGCATCGTTCATCCAGTGCGGAGTCGGGGAGCACAACGCCGCCACAGTGGGTGGTGCTTTGTCGACCGTTCCCGGCGTTCTCGCCTTCTGGTCCGACTTCGGTGTCTTCGGAATCGACGAGGTTTACAACCAGCAGCGCCTGAACGACATCAACGGAGCGGCACTCAAGCTCGTGGTGACGCACTGCGGCCTTGACGTGGGGGAGGACGGCAAGACGCACCAGTGCCTCGACTACGTCGGCGCGCTCAGGGACTTCTTCGGCTGGAAAGTGATCGTCCCGGCAGACCCCAACCAGACGGATCGCGCAGTGAG
>DATHUB010000112.1:0-2805 GCA_035462695.1 Coriobacteriia bacterium
CTCGGGGAGAGCAGGAGGGGGACCACGGGGGACGCGATGATTCGTCGCCGATCGGACCAGCCGAGAGATCAAACGCTGCCTTGCCCGCTACGTCGCCCGCGACCTCTACCGCCTACTTGAAAACAGGGCCACAGCTGCTTGACGAAACATAGGAGCGTCGCGGTAGTCGACGGCTGGGAATGGGCTGACGACCCCCTCAATGACGAAGCGATGCCTCCGAAGGCGCCGCACTCGGGGAGGCTGAACAGCGCCAACGCCGTGCGTTGCGCCGCCTCGGCCATAGGCTGGAGACGCTCGTGGTGTTGCCGGTCGGATGCCTGAAGAACACAACCTCTCGCAGGGCACACCACCTGCGTCGAAGAATTACGCTATAGATCGACGACCCGTCAGTGAGGGAAACGTATGTGCCGAGTTCTCGCCTATATCGGGCCAGAAATCCCTCTGGAGAGCCTGCTGCTCAAGCCGGAGAACAGTCTCGTCAACCAAGCCCTCGACCCAGAGCGTCACCCGGAGCTTCAGCGGGCGGGGTGGGGATTCGGGGCCTGGGGGGAGCATCTTCTCAAGCCAGAAGAACCCTTCATCTATCGCCGGCCCATGGCGGCCTTCTATGACGACAATGCCGAACGCATCATTCCCAGTCTCCAGGCCAGCACGATGCTTGCTCATGTGAGAGCAGCCGCCTACAACTCGAAGACTGTTCTCGCCGACGAGAACTGCCACCCCTTCTCCTTCGAGGGGACCCCCTGGATCATTGCCCAGAACGGTGACCTGCCGGGCTGGCAACTCTTGCAGCGGGAGCTGCTGCAGCACTGCAACGACAAGTACCTGAAGCAGATGCGGGGCTCGACCGACACAGAGTTCCTCTACGTGCTGATGCTCTCCCTGCTCGAGAGCGACAGCGACGAGGACGTGCAACGCGCCTTGGAGGAAATGCTGCGGCTCATCGCCCAGGCGATGAAGGACCTCGACCTCGCAGCACTGACCAAGCTGAAGATGGCCTTGGTATCCCCGAACAGGATTATCGGCGTCAACGTCGGTCTCGGACACCAGGGCGAAACTGATCCGGAAGGTGACTGGAGAGAGCTACGAGAATCCGGCCCGGGCACAAGTGACTTTGCTCTCTCCATGCTCTTAGAGCCGATGTATCTGCTCATGGGTCGCAACTTCCAGCACGACGAGACGTCCTACGACTTCGAAGTGTCCACTGTCGAGGAGGCGACGTCCGTCATCTTCGCCTCCGAGCCCTTGACTGAAGGAAACGACGGCTGGTCGACCTTGGAGTTCGGCGAGATCGTGTTCCTCGAGAAGAAGGGCGAGAGCATCACGAGGAACGTCAGTAGATTGAAGGTGTAGGCGCGCAAGAAGTAACTGGCGCCGGCACACCTCGCTGGGAATGCTCGCCGTGCGCAGAGCGCGTCTATCTGGGTGGAGTCGACGCAGCGTCCCGCGCTCGGTCCGGTTAGACGCCGGCGACGTAGGCGGTGAGGAAGTGGACGCCGTGCCGATCGAGGTTGCCTCGGGCGCGGTCGTAGTGTTCGGTCGTTCGCGGGTCGGCATGTCGAGCGAGGATCTGGGCGTCGCGAAGAGGGACGCCAGCGTCCAGGGCGTTGGTGATCGCTGCATGACGCAGCGAGTGCGGGCTGATGTGACGGGGAATGCCCGCCGCTTTCGCGACTCGCAGCACCATCCGGTAGACGTCGCGGCGGTCGATCGGCCTGCCTGAGAGAGGTCGGAGGACCAGTGGCCCGGTGGTTCGTTCGCCGCGACAGGCCTCCAGAACCCGCAGGACTGGGACCGTCAGGGGCATGGTGGCGGGCTTGTCGCCCTTCCCCACCAGGTGCAGGACGCGGTGGCCTCTCAGGTCTCGGCGTAGTCCTCGATCTGGACTGCAGCAGCTTCTGAGGCCCGGAGGGCGTTGATGCCCAGCAGGTAGGCCAGGGCGCCGTGGTGGACGGTGATGGTCTGAGCGATCTGAAGGAAGCGGATGAGCTTGAGTCGGTCTAGCCCCTGAGTTCGGGACTCGTCGCCACGGATCTTCGGGAGCCGGGCGTAGACGGCAGGGTCGGCGGGGATCAGGCCGTCGATGTGGGCGAACCGAAAGAACCCGCGGACGCCGTGCATCATCGTGTTCGCCGACGATGTCATCAGACCGGCCTCGCCCAGACTCCGGATGTAGAGCTCGACGTGAGCACGTTGGATTCCCATCAGCGGCTCCAGGCCGTT
This sequence comes from Coriobacteriia bacterium, assembly GCA_035462695.1. Taxonomy (GTDB): domain Bacteria; phylum Actinomycetota; class Coriobacteriia; order Anaerosomatales; family PHET01; genus DATHUB01. The sequence goes on from DATHUB010000112.1 coordinate 2,224, forward strand.
GGCTTCGCACCATTGGAACCAGCGGCGCAGTTGGTAGGAGTAGAGCTCGTGGGTGTGCCCGGCGTATCGGGCTAGGAATGAGACCGCAGCCAACTGCGCGGTGGTCATCGACATCGGCTGGAACGGCAAGAGCCGCGTTGGGTTGGACATGAAGCACCTCACGCGACGACCCAGCGCGAGGCCAAGGCCGCGCTCGCCGCTGGCACGACGAGGCACTCGGAGCCTCGACGCTAGCCCCGGGCTGAGCACTGCTGAGGCGGCGGTGTGACGCAGGTTCGTCGGTGCCAAATGGGGGCTCGTCACGCGGGACCACAAGTTGCAAACTTGGGCGTCATCCAACCCCCAACGCGGCACCGGCTACGTCCCGGCCGAATGGCGGCGCGGCTGGGTCGGCATCCACCCTGGTGCTCCGGTGCGTCTGCAGCAGCGCCGGCACGCAGTACGCGGTCTTGATCAACCGCGCGACCGGCCGCTGCCTTGACTCCCGCTCCAACGGCAACCTAGCGATGGCGGTCCGGCAACAAGGGTTGCCTCTGATCCGGTGACCGACTGGCCCTGGCCGCCACCGCCGACGCGCTCGTC
>DATHUB010000113.1:0-5397 GCA_035462695.1 Coriobacteriia bacterium
GAGCAGGGCCGTGAGCTGGGCTTTCCCACCGCGAACATAGTCCCCGATCCGTTCGCCGCAATTCCGGGTGACGGCGTCTACGCAGGCCGAGTCGTCCTTGAGGACGGCTCCGCGCATCCCGCCGGCATCTCGGTGGGCGTACCGCCGACCTTTCCCGAGGCGCGGGACTACGTCGAGGCTCACCTGATCGGCTTCGAGGGCGATCTCTACGGCTCGACCGTAACCCTCGAGTTCATCGAGAAGCTTCGCGACCAGCGCGCCTTCGGCTCGCTCGACGAGCTGACGGCGGCGATCCGCGCCGACGTCGAGCGGGCGGCCGCCATCGCCGGGGCCACGGTTCTCTACGCCGAGCCTAGGCCGTACGGCCCGGCGTTCGAGCTGAACCCGGCCGTGGACGTGGGCCACAAAGTGGCTCACTCCCTCGGCATGGACGTCCCACTCGTAGAGATGCTCGAAGATGGCACCCCTGTGATCGAGAATCCCGCCGCGCTTGCCTCCGCCGAGAACGCGGTGTCCGGAGGACGCGACGATGACGCCGCAGGGTACGCGGACGAAGAGTGGGTCGAAGTCCTCGGCGCACGTCGCCTCGCCGGCATCTTCGGGGACTCTGGCTATCGCGCCGCGCTCATCACCGGACCGCTACGCGACGCAGGCATCACGTTCGCCTGGAGTCCGTATTCTCCGGAGGAAGTCCCGTCATTCCGCATCCCGCTCTACGGACTTTCAGACCGTTCGTTCTCCCTGCTCGTTCCCGCCAGCCAGGTTGAGGCTGCGCGGGCCATTCTCAGCGCCGTTCCCCTGCCGCCGGAAGCAGGCGCGCACGGCCAGCCGGTTGCCAGAGGACCGCGTCGAACGCAGGGAACCGGCTCGCCGATAGTGAAGGCGGCGATCTGGATCGTCATAGTCGCCTCCTTTCTGTACTTCTTGCGAACCCAGTGAAGACGGCGACGTAGATGGACGCACGAGAGCTATTGGACTCGGATCCCTGGCAGCCGGTTGGCACCCGCTGGGAGGAGGAGGTCTTCGACCTCATCACGGCTGCCGATCTGCTGGCTGCCGAGAGCATCCCTGTCGGCTGGACTCCGCACGATCCTCGTGACGGCGTCACCATGCCGATCCGAACGAAGCAGCCCTTCACCCTTCTCGTCCAGAAGAGGGACCTGAAGGAGGCGCTAGCCCTGCTGGCGTCCCTCGAGGACTCCGCCGACGCCTCGGCGCTGGCAGACGAGCAGTACGCGGACTACCCGTCGCCGGATGAGTCCCTAGAAATCGCGCTCGATGTCGAGCCAGGGGAGCCATCCGAGGGTACGCCGGAGGTCCAGAAGCTTGGCTCGCGGACGCCGGTTCGGGAGCCCGTTCGCACGCCTCAGGGACCATACGGGCCCGTGCAGCCGACGTCCGGAACGAACTGGGTGGCCGTTGGAGCGTTCCTTCTCCTGGTGATCATCCTTGCCACTGCGGCGCTACTCGGCTTGCCCGACATGTTCGGGCTCAACTTGTAGGCTGATGACGGCGTTTTCGAGCGAACTCTGTGGTATACTTCCTCGGCTTATGCACATACCCCGGCCTGAGAGGTGCGATCCTCCACCGACGGCCATCCCGGACCGGGGCGGACTCCACGTGAAAGGTGGAACCAAGAATGCCGCTTTCTAAGGACACCAAGGCGACAATCGTCGCCGAGTACACCCGCGGTGAGGGCGATACCGGGTCGACCGAAGTTCAGGTCGCTCTGCTGACCCAGCGCATCCGCGACCTCACCGAGCACCTCAAGATCCACAAGAAGGATCACCACACCCGCCGCGGGCTTCTGAAGCTCGTCGGCCAGCGCCGTCGCCTTCTGAACTACCTCAAGAAGTCCGACATCGAGCGCTACCGCGCGGTCATCGCCCAGTTGGGGATCCGCGAGGTCAAGTAAGTACGGAGTGCCGAAAGGCGGGAGGCCAGTCCTCCCGCCTTTCTGTTGCAGGCCCTCAAGCTTCGAGGGCGCTGCGCCCGACAATGGCGCGATGGCGCGGTTCGGGTACTAGATAGGCGACTGTCACATGGGGTGGCAGAAACGCCGCAGAGGCGATGAGCCGTGCGCAAGGGGCGTGCGGCTGAGGAACAGGGAAGAGAGCTTCATATGTCTAAGATCGTTGAAAGCTTCGAGCTATACGGCAAGGAGTACGTCCTCGAAACGGGGGAGCTGGCCAAGCAGGCCGGCGGGGCGGTGGTCGTCCGCCAGGGGGACTCGATGGTCCTCGTCACCGCGACCGCATCCAAGCTGCCTAAGGACCTCGACTTCTTTCCACTCACCGTGGACTTCGAGGAGCGCATGTACGCCGCGGGCAAGCTTCCCGGCGGATTCATCAAGCGCGAGTCGCGCCCGTCTGAGAAGGCAACTCTCACCGCCCGCATGATCGACCGCCCGCTGCGTTCGTCGTTCGCCGACGGATTCCGCAACGAGGTCCAGGTCATCGCGACGGTCCTCTCGGCAGACCAGGTACACCAGCCCGACGTCATCTCGATCATGGGCGCCTCGGCAGCACTGATGGCCGCCGGCATCCCGTTCGAGGGCCCGCTGGCCGGCGTCCGCGTCTGCCGCAACGTCGAGACCGGCGAGTATCTCGTGAACCCGACCTTCGACGAGGCCGAGGACTCCGATCTCGATCTCATCGTTGCCGGCTCCAGGGACGCCGTCTTCATGCTCGAGGCAGGTGCGCAGGAGGTGTCCGAGGAGGACATGCTCGCCGCCCTGATGTTCGCCCAGGAGGCCATCGGTGCCTTCTGCGACGTGCAGGACCGCTTCCTCGCGCAGGTCGAGATCACCCCGATGGAAGTCAAGCTGCACTCCGTCGACTCCGCGCTCGTCGACCGCATCTTCTCGGCAGGCTCCGACAAGATGAAGGCCGCGCTGCACAACGCCGACAAGCACTCGCGCATGGGCGACGTTCAGGCCGTCAAGGACGAGCTGCTCGCGACGTTCTCGGAAGAGGAGATCGCGGCTCAGGGCAAGGACATCAAGGCCACGCTCAAGCAGCTCGAGAAGAAGACGATGCGCGCGATGGTTCTCGAAGAGGGCGAGCGTGCCGACGGCCGCAAGCTCGACGAGGTCCGCAAGATCAGCGTGACCGCCGGCTATCTGCCCCGCAGCCACGGCTCGGGACTGTTCACCCGCGGTCAGACTCAGGTGCTCTCCGTGCTCACGCTCGGCATGCTCTCTGAGTGGCAGCGCCTCGACACGATCGACGTGTCCGAGGGCAAGCGCTACATCCACCACTACAACTTCCCGCCGTTCTCTACGGGTGAGACGGGCTTCATGCGTGGCCCGAAGCGCCGCGACATCGGCCACGGAGCGCTCGCCGAGCGCGCCCTGCTGCCGGTCGTTCCGGCCGAGGACGAGTTCCCCTACACGATCCGCATCGTGTCCGAGGTCCTCGAGTCCAACGGCTCGAGCTCGATGGGCTCGGTCTGCGGCTCGACCCTCGCACTCATGGACGCCGGCGTGCCGATCACGGCTCCCGTCTCCGGTATCGCGATGGGCCTCATCAAGGAGGGCGACGACGTAGCCGTCCTGACCGACATCCAGGGCCTCGAGGACTTCCTCGGCGACATGGACTTCAAGGTCGCCGGAACGCCGAACGGCATCACCGCGATGCAGATGGACAACAAGGCCAAGGGCCTGTCCGTCGACATCCTGCGCAAGGCGCTCATGCAGGCCAAGGAAGGCCGCTCCTTCATCCTCGGCAAGATGCTCGAAGTCATCTCCGAGTCGCGTGCCGAGATGAGCGAGTTCGCCCCGCGCATCCTCACCATCAAGATCCCGTCCGACAAGATCCGTGAGGTCATCGGATCCGGCGGTAAGGTCATCCGCGGCATCCAGGCCGACACCGGTGCTCAGATCGACATCCAGGAAGACGGCACGATCTTCATCGCGTCGCGCGACCTGGGCGGCGAGGAAGCGGTCCGCCGCATCCAGGCCATCGTGAAAGAGCCGGAGATCGGCGAGGAGTACCACGGCCGAGTCGTCTCGATCCAGCCGTTCGGTGCGTTCGTCGAGCTCATCCCCGGCAAGGACGGCCTGCTCCACGTCTCGCGCGTCGCGCAGGGCCGTGTGGACAAGGTCGAGGACGTTCTCAACATCGGTGACTCCGTGCACGTGAAGATCATCGACATCGACGATCGCGGCAAGGTCAGCCTCGACCGCCTCGACAAGCCGCCGGCACCCCCGCGTGCCGAGGGTTCGGGCAGCTCGGATCGTCCCGCCAGCAGCGGAGACCGTCCGCCGCGCCGCGAGGGCGAAGGCGGAGGCGGCGGAGATCGTCGGCCGCGCCGCAGGCACTAGCCACTAGCGCGACTGGCGGGAACCGCACGATCTGCACGATGTGAGCGATCTGCTCGATCTGCATTAAGCGTGACTGATGCGAGGCCCTCGGGAAACCGGGGGCCTCGTTTTGCGTTCGGCGAGAATCCGTAAAGCCCGCCGTGCCATCTTGTCGACGAAAGGATGATGATGAATCCCCAGCCGAGTCCCAGCACGGAGGCGCCCTCTCCGAGACTCCTCGATCAGCTGCGTGAATCGCTACGCGCACGTCACTACAGCCCGCGTACCGAGAAGGCGTACTGCCAGTGGGTCGCCCGCTACATTCGGTTTCACCACTACCGGCATCCGGCCGAGATGGTCGAGCCGGAGATCAACGCGTTCCTCACTCACCTGGCCGTCGAAGAGAAGGTCAGCGCATCGACGCAGACCCAAGCACTTTCGGCACTGCTGTATCTCTACCGGCACGTGATCGGCTACGAGATCGGAGAGATCGAAGGCCTGGTCAGAGCTCGAGCGTCCCGACACCTTCCGGTCGTCATGACTCCGCAGGAAGTGACGACGCTGTTCTCCGAACTGTCGGACGAGTATCGGTTGATCGCGTCGGTGCTCTACTGCTCTGGACTACGGCTGATGGAGTGCCTCGAGCTGCGCGTCCAAGACATCGACTTCGAGCGTGGAGAGATCACCGTCCGCAGGGGAAAGGGCCGCAAGGACCGCGTGACGATGCTGCCACAGTCGCTGAAGCCGCCCCTCAGGCTCCACCTCGAGTCCGTAAGGCGCGTTCACCAGCGCGACTTGCGCGACGGCTGGGGCAGAGTCGAGATCCCCGAGGCACTGGCACGCAAGTACCCCAACGCGTCCGCGGAATGGGCATGGCAGTGGGTGTTCCCGCAGCAAGGCCGCTGGCGGAACCCAAAGACGGGGGAGCAGGGACGCTACCACGTGCACGAGACGCTGGTGCAGCGCGCCGTGAAGGATGCAGTCCGTCGAGCCGGAATCCCCAAGCGGGTCACCTGCCACTCCCTCCGGCACTCGTTCGCGAACCACCTGCTGGAGAGCGGCTACGACATTAGGACTATTCAGGAGCTGCTCGG
>DATHUB010000114.1:0-11334 GCA_035462695.1 Coriobacteriia bacterium
AAAGCGAAGGAGTACGTGACCATCCTGCCGGCGTCGATACCGACGAGGCGAGCCGCGTCACGGCGTATCGAGGTAGCTCGCATCGCTTTGCCGAACGCGGTGCGACGGTAGAGCAGCGCGAGAGCGACTACTGCGATGAGCGTGAGAACCCAGATCCAGACCGTCTGCCGTTCGATTGCGGCGCCGAAAAGCCGAATCGAGGGGCCCTCGGTGAAGGGAGCGAGTGCACGTTCGTCGGGACCGAAGACGTGCAACGCCAGTTGACGCAGGACAACAGAGCCACCGATGGTCACCATGATGATGCGCAGCGGATCGCCCGTAGCGATAGGCCTCACAGCCAGCAACTCGAACACGGCAGCTATGCCCGCGGTGGCGGCGATAGCGAGAACCGCCGCCACCGGAACAGGCAGACCGAAGCCCGCGAAGAAGACGCCGAGCATCCCGCCGATCATGTAAAACTCGCCCTGGGCGAAATTGATCGCGCCCGTCGCCGCGTAGACGATGGTGAATCCCAGCGCCACCAGCGCGTAGATCGCCCCGTTCTTCAGCCCGGCTATGAGGAATTGCAGCAGTTCGGCCATCTACAGCCCTGCACGTGTCGAGGGGACCCGAGTCACTCGGCGGAAACCCATGTGCCGCCCTCTACACGATACAGCGCAAGATCCTCGCTGGTCAGGCCGTTATGGTCGCTTCTTGAATACGTGAACGCGCCGCCGAAGCCCGGCAGGCCGCGTGTCGCCTCTATCGCCTCGCGCAGCATGCCCGAGTTGGCTCCGGCTCCGGCCCGCCTGAGAGCGTCAGCGACGATCGAGACGGCATCGAACGCATGCCCCGCGAAGATGTCAGGCTTCTCGCCGTATGCGGCTTCATAACGCGTGGCGAAGTCCGTGACCGCGTCAAGCTGCGCGGTGTCGTCGCCCCAGTTCTCGGCGATCAGACTCTTGCCCGTGCCGAACACGAAGCCCTCGGCAGCCTCCCCTGCTCCCTCAGCGAACTCCAGTCTTGCCTGACCGGAACCGCCGTAGAGGGGCAGATCGATGCCGAGATCGCGCGCGTTCTTGACGATGGTTGTAGCTTCCTTGCCCGCGGTCCAGAGCAGAAGCGCTTCTGCGCCTGAGCCCTTGATCTTCGTGAGCTGAGCGCTCATGTCGGTGTCCCCGGGATTGAACGTCTGGTCGCTCACGACCTCCATCCCCGCCTGCTTCGCCTCAGAGAGCACCACATCCCGGCCGTCTTTGCCGTACCCGCCATTGTCCGAGATGAGGGCGATCTTGGTGTGTCCCTCCTGCTTGATCGCGTCGAGGACGAACGGGACGACGATGATGTTCGACCACGGAGTCTGGAACACGAGAGGATCGAAGTCTTGTGTGACCACGGTGCCACCAGCCATGGAGATCTGCGGCACGTTGGCGCGCTTGAGCTCCGATCGCATCGCCATCGTCTGTCCCGTGCCGGTCGCCCCGAGTATTCCGAGCACCTGCTCCTGATCGATCAGCCGGCTCGCGGCCGCGACCGCCTTCGCCTCGTCGGTGGCGTCGTCTTCGATGATGACCTCGAGGTCCCGGCCGTTGATACCGCCCGCGTCGTTGATACGCTTGACCTCGAGCTCGATCGCATTCTTCTCAGAGGTTCCGAGAGCCGCGTACGTCCCGGTGAGGGACAACACGGCGCCGAGCTTGTACGGCTCGTTCTCCTCCGTCGAACCCGCGTCCTTCGAAGCCGCGGGACCCGCGCAGCCTGCGCTCATCGCGACGAGTGCGGCCGCGAGACTCAAGAGTACTCCGCGTCTGAACTGACCTGACATGTTCTTCCTCCTTCTCCGCGCCTGTCCCGCCCGCCGATAAGAGCCGCGGCGGGCGGGAGATGGCTACGGTAGCGTCACTCGACGATGGTCCAGGCACCGTCCTTGACCTCGTACATCGTGAGGTCGGACGCCGTCAGTCCATTGTGGTCAGCCGCGGAGAAGCTGAATGTGCCGCCGATGCCGACCAGACCGCTGGTCTTTTCGATCTCGGCGAGCAGTGCTTCTGCGGTTATCTCTCCATCGACTCGCTTGGCTGCCTCGACGACGATGTAGAGAGCGTCGTAGGCGTGTCCCGCGAAGGTGCTCGGGGGCTGCCCGAACTCCTGCTGGTAGCGATCGACGAAGCCAGTCGCGACCTCGTAGGCCTCGGTATCGGTCCCGTACGCCTCGGGCACGAGGATCTTGCCCGCAGCGAACTTGAATCCGTCGGCGGCAGCGCCTGCTCCCTCAACGAACTCGAGGCGCGCATTGCCATGGCTGCCGTACATCGGAAGATCGATCCCGAGGTCATTCGCGTTCTTGACGATGGTCGCGGCTTCTTTGCCGGCGGTCCAGATGACGACCGCCTCAGCATCAGACCCCTTGATCTTGGTGAGCTGCGCACTCATGTCCGCGTCACCGGGATTGAAGGTCTGGTCGCTCACGATCTCGAGCCCGGCTTTCTCGGCCTCCGCCGAGAAGACGGCCTGCCCGTCCTTGCCAAAGCCTCCACTGTCACTGATGAGCCCGACCTTGTTGATGCCGTCCTTCTGGAGGGCGGCGATGGTGAAGGGAGCCACGATGGTGTTTGACCAGGGAGTGGCGAACACCAACGGGTCGGTCGGGTTCGTGATGACCGTACCACCGGCCATCGATACTTGCGGTACCCCGGAGCGCTTGACGACGTCTCTCATCGCCATGGTCCCGCCGGTTCCTGTCGCTCCGAGCAACGCAACAACGCCATCCTGCTCCACAAGCTTGCTTGCAGCGGCGTTTGCCTTCGCATCGTCGGTCGCGTCATCTTCGAAGATCACTTCGATCGAGCGCCCGTTGATGCCGCCAGCCTCGTTGATCCGTGCTACTTCCATCTCGATCGTGTTCTTCTCGGGTTCACCGAGGCCGGCGTAGGTACCCGTGAGCGACACGACCGCGCCGATCTTGATCGGCGCCTTCTCGGCATCTGCCGAGTTCGACGAGCCTCCGCCCGTCTGTGATGCACAACCGCCAAGCGTGACCGCTAGCGCTGCAGCCAGAGCTGCTTCCAGTACGGCGAACGACAGCCGCAATGTCCTTCCACGCATCTTCTTACCTCCTACTTCAATCGTGGGCCGACCGCGCGCACCTCCGACGGCGCTCTAGATTTGCGCGATCTCTTCTTGCGTTACGAGCTGGACCGGCTTGTCCTTGAGCAGGACGAGAGCGCGGTCGATGTCGGCGACATTAATGACCACATAGGTCGAGATGAGCGAGTAGACGTACTCGATGTTCACTCCCGCATCCGAGACGATCCTCAGAACGCTGGCGAGACCGCCGGGATGGTCGGGCAGGTTGATGCACAGGACTTCGGACACCTTAACGGTGAAACCCGCGGCTTGTAGCACCTCGCGGCCCTGCACCGGATCGTCGACGATGAGCCTGACGATTCCGTAGTCCGCCGTGTCAGACACCGAGAAGCCACGGATGTTGATTCCCTGCCCGCCGAGCACGTCGCTTACTTCGCTGACGCGACCGGTCTTGTTCTCGATGAACACGCTGAGCTGCTGTACATTCACAGTTCGCACGACCCCCTCTCGCATGCCTGCCTGCCGAGTGCGAAGGCCGCCATGTTCGCGTCCACTGTCTTCGGTGGAACGCGTCGGGCAATGACCTCGCGCCAAGTATCCTCGCTAAAGGGCAGCCCGGTCGATAGGGCTCCCATGAGAACGACGTTCGCTGACTTCGGACTGCCAGCCTGGCAGGCCAGGATGTCGGCGTCGATGAAGATGGCGCCTTCGTCGGCGAGAACGGCCTGAAGGCCATGCGGAACCGCCGCGTCCCCGGTGAGCACCGGTAAAGGCTGAATCGCCCGAGGATTCACCAGCAGCCGACCCTCCGGCTTCACATAGTGCACGCGTCGCACCGCTTCGATAATCTCGAACGCCACCAAGTGATCGACCATGCCCGGGTCGGTCACCGGAGAGAAGACCTCGTCGCCGAACTTGACCACCGTGTCCACGCTGCCGCCCCGCTGGGACATCCCGTGGACCTCGGAGAGCTTCACCTCGAGGCCCGACGCTGCCGCCACCTTCGCGAGCAGGTCTGCGGCCAGAATCGTCCCCTGCCCGCCAACGCCGCACAACATCACCGTCGTGGTGCTCACGATGCACCTCCGAGGTCGCATGCGGGACCGGTATGAACGATGGCGTCGTAGCGGCATACCTGCACGCACTGGCCGCATCCGACGCACACGCTCACGTCGATGAACGCCTTGCGGGTCGCTTCGTCTCGGCCGATCGCCGGACACCCCAGCTTCACGCAGACGCCGCATTTTGTGCACGCGTCCTCGTCTACCGCGTACGGGTCGCCCTTCTCGCGGACGAGCAGAGCGCAAGGTGCACGGAAGATGATCACGGACAGTTCCTCGGCGGCAGTCTCCTCACGCAGGACCTCGTCGACGGCGGCGAGGTCGTGTGGATCGACCACACGGACGCGTTCCACACCGATCGCTCGTACCAGACCGGCGAGGTCGAGTTCGCGGCTCGGGCGGTTCTGGAGCGTGATCCCGTTGATGGGATTGCCCTGATGCCCGGTCATCGCCGTGATCCTGTTGTCCAGGATGACGATCGTCCCGGTGCTCCCGTTGTAGACACTGTTGACGAGCCCGGTGATGCCTGAATGCGCGAACGTCGAGTCGCCGATCACGGCCACTACCGGTCGCTCCCCCACCCCGCCGGCAATCTCGACGCCGTGCGCCATGCCGATGGAAGCACCCATATCCACACACGTGTCCATAGCAGCAAGAGGCTTTAGCGCGCCGAGTGTGTAGCACCCAATGTCTCCGGTAACCACGACTCTCTGCTTGCGAAACGCGTCGAAGACGGGTCGATGGGGGCACCCGGGGCACATGAGGGGTGGTCTCGGCGGAAGCGAGTCATCCGCCTCGCGCGTTTCGGGCTCGGGCAGTCCGGCCGCCCGACGAATCGCGCCTGGCGACAACTCACCGGCGCGCGGAACAGCGAACGGCGAAACGTCGATGCCGAGCGAGCGAATCGACCGAGCGAGGTAGTCGTCGGCCTCCTCGACAACGACGAGGCGGTCGACATTGGCCGAAAACGCCCGCAGCCGCTGGGCCGGCAGTGGGAAGGCCATCCCGAGTTTCAGGACGGACGCGTCAGGCAATGCCTCTCTGACGTGCTCGTAGTTGACACCAGCGCAGACGATGCCGAGCGAGATATCGCGTATCTCTTCGCGGTTCAGCTCGCTCGTATCGGCGAATGCGGTCATCTCGGTGATGCGCTCGTCCAGCACTGCTCGGCGAACCTTCGCCATCGCGGGCATCATCACCCACTTCGCTGGATTGCTCCTGTACGCCGAGGGCTCCGCCTGCTCCACGCGAGCCCCGGTCTTCACCAGAGACTTCGCGTGGCTCACGCGCACGGTCGAGCGCACGAAGACCGGCGTGTCAAAGCGCTCGGAGAGCTCGAACGCCTCCCGCGTGAACTCGAGGGCCTCAGCCGAGTCTGAAGGCTCAAGCATCGGCACGCGTGCGAAGGCGGCGTAGTTGCGTGAGTCCTGCTCGTTCTGCGACGAATGCATTCCGGGGTCATCGGCGACGAGGATCACCAAGCCGCCGCGCACGCCGGTGTAGGCCAGTGTGAAGAGCGGGTCGGCAGCGACGTTCAGTCCGACGTGCTTCATCGTGACGAGGACGCGCTTGCCGGCAAGAGAGACGCCCGCAGCCACTTCAAGCGCGACTTTCTCGTTGGGCGCCCATTCGGCGTAGACATCCTGCAGCTTGCAGAAGCGCTCAAGGGTCTCGGTGGAGGGCGTACCGGGATACCCGACGCCAACAGCGGCCCCGGCTTCCCACGCGCCCTGCGCGATCGCCTCGTTTCCAGACAGGAGAATTCGGGTCACTCTGTCCCCTTGCGACGGAACCGCCGGCCCCGCTAGGCCGACGAGAGGTTCCGCGAATCATAGCACAGGGAGCGGTATCGGCAGACCTCAAAATGCTGCCGAGAAGAGAGGAACCCGCTGGTCAAAGGGCTAGGGGCGAACCGCTCCGACGTAGTCGCCGCGCGTCTCGATCCGCGCCGTCAGCGACGACTCGCTCACCATCATCCCCGTTTGGGGTGCGTGGATGTACATGCCGTTTCCCGAGTAGATGCCCACGTGATGAATCCGGGAAGTGTCGCCGTCGGTGCCGAAGAAGACCAGGTCTCCCGCCCTGAGCAGGTCGAGCCTGTCGGCTGCAATGCGCTGCCCGGCGTTGAACTGCTGCCGGCTGGTGCGCGGAAGCGAGACGCCCTTCTGGCGGTAGCAGTACATCGTGAGTCCGGAGCAGTCGAAGCCCTGTGGTGTGGTTCCACCCCATACGTAGGGCGTCTTGCCCACGAACGAACGTGCGATCTCGACCACAGAGCCGTGGGCCGCCGGCAACGTGCTACCACCGGACGGGCCGGAGACTGCCGAGGAGTTCTTCGAAGTCGTGTCTGATGACTGCCGCTCAGCCGCCGCAGCAACTTTGGCCGCACGCGCCTTCGCCTCGGCTCGTTCCCGGGCAAGCCGCTCTTGCCGCGCTCTCTCCTCGGCGATCAGCTTGTTGAGGTCCCGATCGATGCCGGCGAGATACGACTTCTGCGCGTCGAGCGCACTTTCGACCTCGGCGCGTTCCTGTTGCGTGCGCTTGAGCAGCACGACCTGCTCTGAGCGCCGAGTTTCGAGCGACCGTCTGGTGCGCTCCACCCGATTGCGTGCCTTCTCGACGCGTGCCACCAAGGTCGCATCGCTGCGGCCAACCCGTTGCATGAGATCCAAGCGCGTCACCAGGTCGCGGAAGTCCGTGGCTCCAACCAGCACCGATACGAGGCTGACGGGGCCGTCACGGTAGATCGAGCTTGCTCGCGTGTTTAGGAGCGCCTGAGCTGCTGAGACCTCCCGCTCGGCGACCTCCAGCTCCCCGGTGTTGACTCGAATGCGAGCACGGGTTGCTTCAAGCTCCTCACGCGCGGCCAGGTACTCCTCGGAGCGCTCCTCCAAGTCGGTCGAGAGCGCGTCCATCCGTCCCTGCGCCTCTCGAGCCTTCGCCTGAGTCGCGCGGATCTTCTCGGCAGGCGAGGTTGCGAACACGGGGGCCGCTGCGCCCATCACCAGGACAGCGCAGAGTACGGCAGCGCCCAAGCGACGAACGATGTGAGGTGACGTGGTGCCGCGCACCGGTCCTCCTGCTGCGATTATTGCTGGGATCGAGGCTCCGCCGGGCATACCAAGAACACCCTTATCTTACCACTTGAGTGATGAGGGCAGACGCGACGTGACCGTATCGTGACCTTCTAGTCGACGTGAATGAGCGAGATGATCGGAGGTTCGGTGGGGAGCTTCGCTCGGCCGTTGAGGAAGTCCAGCTCGATCAGGAAGGCGAAGCCCGACACCTCAGCGCCCGTCGCCTTCACGAGTTCGGCCTTGGCGGCAGCGGTGCCACCGGTTGCGAGCACGTCGTCCACGATGAGTACCTTGTCGCCAGGGCCAAAGGCGTCGGCGTGGACCTCGAGAGAGTCGGTTCCGTACTCGAGGTCGTAGGTGACAGCGGTGGTGTCCCACGGCAGCTTGCCGGGCTTGCGTGCCGGCACGAAGCCAGCCCCGAGCGTGTAGGCCAGCGCGCCGCCGAAGATGAATCCGCGCGCCTCTGCTCCCATCACCTTCGTGATCCCGATGTTCTGATATGTCTCGGCGAGCGTGTCGATCGCCTGCTTGAAGCCCTCAGGGCTTGCCAGCAACGGCGTGATGTCCTTGAAGACGACGCCTTCCTTGGGCCAGTCGGCGATGTCTCTGATGTAGGACGACAGCTCCACGGGTTCCTCCTCAGTTGAATGACCTCAGACAGGGTAACGCGTCCGACCGGCGTACTCCATCTCCGCAGCACTCCTCGGTTGATGCTCACGGAGCTACCCGAGCACGACTTCGGGCCTCAGTTCTGCGACGAACTCGAGATTGCGGTAGCGCCCGTTCAAGTCCAGCCCGTAGCCGACCAGGAAGCGGTCAGACATAGAGAAGCCGGTGTAGGCGATGGGAACCTCGGCGATGCGGCGATGCGGCTTGTCGAGCAGCGTGCAGATCTCGAGGCTCGCGGGTCCGCGCGCACGCAGCGACGAAAGAACGTAGTTGACGGTCAGGCCTGTGTCCACAACGTCCTCGACGAGGATCACCGCCTGGTCTTCAACATCATCGTCGAGGTCCTTCGTCACGCGTACGGCGCCGCCTTTGCCATGCACGTAGGGTGAGACAGCGAGGAAGTCGAGGGTCACGTCGAGCTCGATCGAACGGCACAGGTCGGCAAGAAAGAAGAGACCGCCCTTAAGCACGGTGACGAGCCGAACACTCGAGCCTGCATGCCGCTCAGTGATCTCCGCGCCCAGCTCGCGTACCCTCCGGGCGATGGTTTCCTGAGCAAGGACGACCCTCTCGCACTCCGGAGGAAGATAGTCTGGCCGCTTCACCCGTTGTCCGCCCCTTCATCGTCGACCGCCGAGCCATTCTGACCACCGGCTACGAATCCGCCGCCTGCCGCGTGCCCCTGCGCCTCGCTCGTCACTCCAAAGCGCGCAAGAAGCGCGCGGAAGTCCTTCTGGTAGAAGATCTTCACGTTCAGCTCCGGGTGGAGCTCTCTCAGACGCCGAACCTTGCGATTCTTCTTGGTGACCAGCTTCTGGCTCATCGTTGTGAGCTCGATGAACAGGTCGAAGTCCGGGAGGTAGAAGTCGGGCGTGAACGAGACGATCACCTTGCCCTCGCCATCCCACTCCAAGGGGAATGTGCGCGGCTCGTACTGCCAACGGATCCTGTAGTAGTCGAGTATCTCCGCAGCCACACGCTCACTTGCATGAGCGAACTCTATCTGGTCGAGCGGCGGGTGATCCTGTGACGGTTCGTCACGCGCCGAAGGGGTGTGCGACTCTCCGGCCATTCCTAGGGTAGGTCCTCGAACGCCTTCTCGAGCGCCCGTCTGAGCAATCGGCTCTTCAACTGGTCCGTGATCGCGGACAACTCATTGAGCGTCTCAGCGAGCTTCTGGCGCGTCTCGGGCGTGTGGTGACGGAACGCCGGGAGCAGAATCTGCGCGAACAGCGCAGCCTCCCGTTCCGCCGACATGCCGTACATCCGCAAGTGCCTCGGCTCGACGCCGAAGCGCCTGAGGTCCCATGCCGCGTGGACCGAGGCCACGTCGGAGCGATCTATCTGCTCCCCCTCAGGCCCCTTCTCGATTTCGAGGATGCCGAACTCGGCAAGTTCTCGAACGAACGAGACCGGTATCCCGAGTGAACCGGGAGTCTCTTCGAGCGGCAGCGGCCCCTCTTCGGCACCGCCGAACGGGAGCGGCTCGGTACCACCCACGGGCGTCCGCTGCAGCTCGGCAGGGATGCGTCCGCGGTCGAACTCCGCGAGCTTGTCTCGGATGATCGCTAGCGGAAGGAAGTGGTCGCGCTGAAGGCGCAGGATCATCTCGACTCGCGCCAAGTCGGACTGTGAGAACTTCCGATAGCCGCCGGCGGTGCGTTCCGGAGAGACGAGCCCTTCTTCTTCGAGAAAGCGAATCTTGGATATCGAGAGGTCGGGGTAGGTCGGCTGGAGCCTCTGAACGACCTCCCCGATGGTCAGGTAGTCCCGACTGCCCATCAGCCCTCGCTCCCGTGGTAGACCATCTGGAAGGTGCCGATCTGCAGCACGTCCCCTTCGTGCAAGGACGCCGCGTCCGCGCATACGCCGTTGACGTATGTGCCGTTGAGCGACCCGACGTCGCGTACCGAGACGACGCCGTCCTGCAGCGATAGCACAGCGTGTGTCCGAGAAACCGTCATGTCGTTCAGGAAGATGTCGCTGTCGGGGTCGCGACCGAGGGTGAGCGTGGGCCGATCTATATAGAATCGCTCACCAAGCTGCGGCCCCTTCCTCACGACGAGAACGGGGCCGTCGATCTGCTCGACGCCCGGTACCTGGCTGGAGACCTCTGCCCCAACCGGCTCGAACGACGCGGTGGCGCCAGGCGCGGGCGCACCGCACGCAGGGCAGGTGGAGTCTCTTGGCCCAATGTGAGAACCACAGTTCGAGCAGTCAGGCACCTGGCTCACCTACCTCGCGTGGACTAGTCGGAAAAGCCGAGCTCCGGTCCGGTCATCGTCTCACGGATCTCTTGCTCGAGGGCGTCGATGATGTCCGAATTTGCGAATACCTCAGCACGACGGTCTTCGTTCATACGGTTTCTTACGTACGGGTCCTCGACGACCTCCATCAGGCGTCGCCCCTTGTGCACTTCACGAATCACGTACTCGATGACGCGCTCTTGCTCGGCATCTGTGGTGATGTCTTCGAAAAACTCCTTGATGCGCTGGTTGATGCTGGCCACGCGTCCTCCTTGCTTACCGTTAGCTACGACTTACTCTTCGCCCAGATCGTCTTCCGGCTCCGCGGTGACGTCGAAGCGGGAAACGCCTCTCAGGTCGTTCGCCAGGATATCGATCAGGCGCTCGACATCGCTGCCGCTGATCACGTCCTCACCCTGCTCGCGCTCGCCCTTCATGCGGCCGACAAGCTCAGCGCGCAGGATATCGATCTTGCCGTGCAGGACTCTGCGGCGATAGGAAACGCGCTGCTCCTCGGCGTACAGCTCATCGAGGAGTCCTCGGAGCTCCTCGTTGGACTTGTTTGCTAGATCAAGCAGGGCCTCATCGGCCACTGACTTCTGCTCATCCATCAGAAATGCCTCCCCTCAGGGTGATCCTCGGCTTCCGATTGTACCGTAACCACCCGCCCTCGGGTGGGCTCAACGTTGAGTGAAGGCTCAGCTCTTCTCCGCCGACAGCGACCCTGCGACGAGGACTTGTGGCAACAGGCTCTCAGCCAGCTCGTACTCGTAGGCAGTCAGTTCGCCGACTGAGAATGAAACGCCGAGAGATCGCTCGAACCCGGCGATCACCGCGTCGGCGATCCGGTCAAAGGCCACTCGGCCCCCTGAGGCCTGCGCGATCGTTGCCGTGACGTTCGCCAGTCTGGCCTCCCCCGCCTCGTCCAGCCGGAAGATGCGTGCCTCGCGCGCCACGTCACGCGTGACGGTGAAGGACCCGTGCTGCAGCCCCGTCGAGCCGAGCCACACCTGCGCGGATCCCGACAGCTTCATGGCTCCGAGGGACAGGTCGGCGCGCGTGGTCGCCAGATAGCAGGCAGCCGAAGGCGCGGATTGCCGGTCGCGCTCGGTCAGCTCTGCGTCGACGCCAAGGTCCCGGTACGCCGCGGCGAGCGGAGCGCACAGATGGCGATACGAGGCGGCGACACCTCGCGGCACGCCGTCCTCGATGCGA
>DATHUB010000115.1:0-4422 GCA_035462695.1 Coriobacteriia bacterium
GATGAGCGCGTCCTGGAGGCAGCGCCGAGCGCACAGGCGGTGCTTGCGGACGCCTCAGCTTTCCGCGAGCGTCTGAACGCTCTCACCGCTCTCGAAGCAGCCGCGGATGAGGCTGCTCGCAAGGCACGAGCCCTCGACCGCATCCCTGCGGGCGCCATCGACTCTCCCGAGACACGGGCGGGAATCGAGCGGTGGCGCGATCGCCTCGGCGACACGCGCCGCGCGGTCGAGACCGCCGAGCTGACCGCACGCCAAACCGAGGCCCGGGCGGCACAGATGGAGCAGTCCTCGGCAGCGACTACGGCGCCGCCGCGTAGCCGACTGCTGCTGCCGGGCGTAATCGTGGCCATCGGACTGGTTGCCGTCGTTGCGGGTGCGCTAACGGGGCAGTGGGTTGCCGCCGCTATGGGGGCAGCCGTCCTGATTGCCGGGGGAATCCTTGCCTTCACGTCGACGCGGGTGGCGCCTTCGCCCGTATCGGTTGATGCCGAGCGGGCGCGCGTGGACGCGAACGCCGCAGCAGACGTCGCACATGGCGCCACGGTGGCAGACCAAGAGGCACGCGAGCAGTGGCGCGGCTGGCTCGGCGAGAACTCGCTAGACGTCTATGGGGACGACCCAGTGGCCGTTCTCGGCCTGCTCGATGAAGTGCGCGACCGCGATCGTCTGCTCGAAGAGGCCGATCGGCTGAGCGCCGACGCGCGCCGCGAGCGTGACGCCGCCGAGGCGTGGGTCATTCGCTTGGTGGATGTGGCGCGACGCATAGACCCGTCGGCTTCTCAGGTACCGGACCTCTCCGCCGCCCTCGAACTCGCCGGGCGGGTGCGCAGCACTGTCTCGAAGGCGGAGGAGAGCGCTGCCGAGAGCTCCGCCCTAACGGCCCAGCTGACCGCGGCAGAGAACGAGCTCGACCGGCTCGTGCGCCATCGTGCGTCCTTCGCGCAGATCGTCGATGAGGTCGCCGCCGAGCACTCGGTCGCCGCAGAGCACGCCGCGGACGTGCTCGCGACGCGCGCTCGCGAGGCCGCCGAGGAGCTCGAGAACATCCGCGGTCGCTGTGAGTTGCTCGCAGACGAGCTGTCGGGGCTGCGCGGGCGCCTCGATGAGGAGGGTCGCGACGACGCGATGGCGCTGGCACGACAAGAACTCGAGGGGCTGCGCGCTGCCGCCTCTGCAGCGGCCGACCGCTATCTCGTGCACGCGCTTGCGGTCCGGCTGGTGGACCGCGCTCGGGAAAGGTTCGAGCGGGAGCGCCAGCCGGAGGTCGTGAGGACCGCGGGGTCGGTGTTCTCGGCGATGACCGGAGGTCGCTACCGGGATCTGCGGGTCCCGCTCGACGACAGCGGGATAACCGTGGTGGCGCAGGACGGTAGCGTGCGCTCTACGGGCGAGTTGTCGAGAGGCACCGCCGAGCAGCTCTACCTGGCGCTCCGCGTCGGCCTGATCGGATCGCTGGGCGATCTGGGCCGCGCGCTGCCGGTCCTGATGGACGACGTCGTCGTGAACTTCGACCCCGAGCGGCGCCAAGGGGCGGTCGAAGCGGTCGCTGAGCTCGCCCGCCTGCGCCAAGTGCTCTTCTTCACGTGCCATCCGGAGACCGCGGAAGTACTCGCCGGCTCCGTTTCAGGCGCGAGGCTGGTCGAACTCGACAGGTGCTCGTTCGGAAGCTGACGCGTTCGCTCGCGGGTAGGCCGATGTGTAGGTAGGGGGAAGCGGTCGCGGGTACATCTCCACGAGGAGGTGGGCACGTGTTCGTGGACCGCGCGCATGCAGGGCGCACCCTTGCGGAGGCACTGCAGGGCTACAAGGGGGCGTCCGATGCCATCGTTCTCGGCATCCCTCGCGGGGGCGTCGTGGTAGCTGCCGAGGTCGCACGCGAACTCGATCTGCCACTCGACGTCGCGGTCGCGGCGAAGGTCGGAGCTCCGGGAAATCCGGAGTACGCGGTTGGCGCGGTCGCGTCGGACGGCGAAGTCTCAGTGAACCCGAGTGCGGGCTACTCCCGCGATGAGGTGAAGCAGTTTGCCTCAGACGCGCACGTGAAGGTCGAGCGATATCTCAAGTTGCTGAGAGAGGGACGGCCTCCGCTCGAGCTCAAGGGCAAGACCGCGCTGCTGGTCGACGATGGTTTGGCGACCGGACTGACAGCCCGGGCGGCGGCGGAGTGGCTCCGGCGGCAGGGAGTCGCACGCATCATCGTGGCTGTCCCCGTAGCCTCTTCCTCGGCCGTCGCATCGCTCCGAGCCTCGGCCGATGAAGTCATCGCAGTGTCCGTACCCGCAGGATTCTATGCAGTTGGGCAGTTCTACGAGCGATTTGGCCAGACTGAAGACGCCGAGGTGCGTGAACTTCTCGGCGAGGCGATGAGTGGGGGGAACCAGCATGCAGCCGTTCGCACCTGACGCCACTGTTGGCGCTGTCATCGACGCGGATCGAGACGTATCGACGTTCAACAACCTCGTTCGTCGATCAGGAGTCATCAAACGGATCGACACGGATGGCCCGTACACCATCCTTGCGCCAACCAACGCCGCGTTCGACCTGTTGCCTCCAGGCGCGCTGGGCGCGCTCGTCAGTGACGGACAGAAGCTTACGGCTGTCATGTCGTATCACGTTGTGAAAGGCGAGTACCGCGGCGAGGAGATACGCAATCACGATCACCTTCCGACGCTCCTCGGCGATCCACTCCTCGTTGTCGCTGCCGAGGACGGCGTGGTCGTGGGCGGAGCAGGTCTTGAGGAGATCGACATCACGGCCACCAACGGGCTCGTACACAAGATCGACGCGGTGATGTTCCCCGGAGATTAGCCCGCAGGGAACGGCTGCCGCGTACAATGGGCGCGCCCTTCCCGCGAGCGATCGGACCAACTTGATGTACGACGACCTGTGGGTCGCCATCGACTTCGAGACAGCCACGAACGAGCCCAACAGCGCGTGCGCTGTGGGAGTGGCGTTGATCGACGGTACCGAGTTCGTGCGAGCGCGCTCGTGGCTCGTACAGCCGCCGGCGAACGAGTATCGCTGGTACTGCACCAACGTGCACGGAATCACGGCGGACGACACTTCCCAAGCGCCCGAGTTCGATGAGGTCTGGCCGGAGGTGCGGGAGTACGTGGTAGGCCAGCGGCTTCTCGCGCACAACGCGCCGTTCGACGCGCGCGTGCTCGGAGCGCTCGCCGAGCGCTACGACTTCGATCTAGAAGGCGCGGCTTTCGCGTGCACTGTGGCGATGTCGCGCAAGGCGTTCCCGGCGCTGGCGAACCACAAGCTGTCGACGGTCTGCTCGGCGCGCTCGATCCCGCTTACGCATCACCAGGCCGAGTCGGACGCCATCGCCTGCGCGCACGTCGCGATCGACTGCGCCCATGAGACCGGGGCCGCGAGCATCGGTGAGGCGATAGAGCTGCTGGGCCTTCGCATGAGGAGCGTGTAGGGCGCGGCCGCTGAGCTGCTCCAAGCAATGAGAGAGGGCCGGGAGCGTGGCTGCCCGGCCCTCTTGTATTCGGTGGTGCCCCCGGGAGGATTCGAACCTCCGACACCAGGTTTAGGAAACCTGTGCTCTATCCCCTGAGCTACGAGGGCGTTCTTGCATCTGCGCAGTTCACAGGGTTATCGCATCAGCCGATGGACCCCTGACCGCCGGGGCGAGCGAATCTATGGCGACTCTCGCCGCACGCGCGCCCGTACATGGTACCCGAGTCAGAGAGCACGCTCCATGTCCGAATACGGCCTCGCTACCGGACGAACCCTCGAGCTACCCCGTCGCGCCGAGCAGCCCCTTCAAATACCGCCGGTACGCGGCGAACGCGTCCCTTCCGGCTGGAGTCATCGACGCCAGAGTTCTCGGCATCTTCCCTGCGAAGGTCTTCTCGATGGCGATGTAGCCTGCCTCCTCCAAGCGCGTGAGCTGCACCGACAGGTTGCCGCCGGTCAGCCCCGTCTCATGCTGAAGGTAGACGAAGTCAGCGGACTGCACGACGGATAGAACACTCATGATCTTCAGCCGCGCGGGTTCATGGATGACGCGGTCCGGGTCGGACGCGAAAGCGAATGAGCTCACGCGGCGCTGCCTTGTCGCGGCGCACGATTGGCCTTCAGATAGGTCAGGAGCGTCCATACTCCATTCGCGATGAGCAGTAGGCCTTCGAACACGAATAGAATGCCTATTCCATCCTGCACCCCGACCGTTTCGCTGGTCGACATGATCGCCGAGAACGCAACAGTGCTGGCGGCGATGAGGTAGAAGCGGGGTACTCCGGTTCGCCATGCCCTCAGTGCCAGGATCGCACCGACGGCTAGACCGAACGCGAGGATTACGACAGACACTTCCCTGCCGCGCGAAAACGCCATGACTGGGACCAGCAGGCTCGCGACAACGAAACCGATTGCGGCCGAGGCGAGCATCGGCAGTCTCGAGGGGGG
>DATHUB010000116.1:0-3934 GCA_035462695.1 Coriobacteriia bacterium
TCAGCCAGGTTGAGGAATAGCACGGCACGCTCGATCGCCGCAGATGAACGCAGCTCAGTCATGAAGTAGTCCGCGTCCTCAAACGTGATGCCCATCGCCGCGAAGACGACGGCGAAGTCTCCCTCCTCCTTCGCGCCCACCTTGCTCGCGTCGAGTTGGCGCACGAGCACGCCGGCCTGACGAGCGATCGGTGCGGCCAGCTGGTTGTGCGGAAGGCCGCTGCCGGAGAAGATCGGCAGCTTCTGCCCACGCACGAGCGGGTTGAGCCCGTCGATCGAGGAGACGCCGGTCTGGATGAAGTCGTCCGGGAAGTCACGGCTGACGGGGTTGATCGGCGATCCGTAGATGGAGACCCGCTTCTCCGGGATTATCTCGGGTCCTCCGTCGCGCGGCCGGCCCAGGCCGTCGAACACACGGCCGAGCATGTCCCGCGATACCCCGATCTCAAGACCGCGGCCGAGGAAACGCACCTTCGTCTGGGACGGGTTCGACCCGCGGGTCCCCTGAAACGCCTGAACTAGCGCCACGTCCCCGTTGACCTCGAGCACGTTGCCGAGCGACTGGCTCCCGTCAGGGAACTCGAGTTCGACGAGTTCACCGTAGGTCACGCCCTCGACATCCTCGACGAGCAGCAGCGGACCAACGATGTCGCGTGTTGTCATGTACTCGCGCGGCATTTACGCGCTCACCTCCGCTTGCTCGGCCGAGACAGCCTCGGAGACGAGCTGCGTATCGATTTCGGCGGCTATGTCCTCGAACACGCCGAGGTCGTCCTCTGACAGGTACTTGGCTCGGGCGATGCGCTCACGCACCGGTGCCGAGAAGATCGCTTTCAGCTGCGCCCCGGCCGCTTCTGCCTCGATCGCACGATCGTTGAAGCGCAGGATCATCTCGAGCAGCAGGTCTTGCTTCTTCAGGCTCGTGAACTGATCGTCATCGCGGAAGGCGTTTTGCTGCAAGAAGTCCTCGCGCAGCGATTTCGCGGTCTCCATGAGGATCTGCTCGGCCGCCGAGAGAGCCTCCAGTCCGACGAGACGGACTATCTCGGCAAGCTCGCTCTCGCGCTGAAGCATCGCCATCGAGCGATCGCGACGCGCGCGAAACTCCGGCGATACGTTCGCGTCCCAGTAGGGTCGCACCTTGTCGAGGAAGAGCGAGTAGCTGGTGAGCCAGTCGATAGCCGGGAAGTGGCGCTGGAACGCCAAGGTGTCCTGAAGCGCCCAAAAGACCTTCACGACTCGAAGGGTGTTCTGCACGACCGGCTCCGAGAGGTCGCCGCCGGGAGGCGAGACCGAGCCGATGACGGAGACCGAACCCGTGCGCGGCTCGTCGCTGGGGGCGCCCAGTGCCTCGACCTTGCCGGCCCGCTCGTAGAACGCTGCCAAACGCGTGCCGAGGTAGGCGGGATAGCCCTCCTCACCCGGCATCTCTTCGAGTCGGCCGGAGATCTCTCGCATCGCCTCGGCCCAGCGCGAGGTCGAGTCTGCCTGCAACACGACCTCGTAGCCCATATCTCGGAAGTACTCCGCCATGGTGATCCCGGTGTAGACGGACGCTTCGCGCGCCGCGACCGGCATGTTCGAGGTGTTGGCAACGAGCACGGTGCGCTTCATCAGCGGCTCGCCCGAGTAGGGGTCGACGAGCTCGGGGAACTCCATGAGCACGTCGGTCATCTCGTTGCCGCGCTCGCCGCAGCCGATGAAGATGACGACGTCGGCGTTCGCCCACTTTGCCACCTGATGCTGTGTGACCGTCTTGCCTGCGCCGAACGGGCCGGGAATACAGGCCGCGCCGCCCTTGACGAGCGGGAAGAAGGTGTCGATCACGCGCGTGCCCGTCACCAGGGGTTCGCTCGCGGCCTTCTTGCGGCCGAACGGACGAGGCAGACGCACCGGCCACCGGTGCATCATCAGGAGGTCCTTCTCGGTACCATCCTCCAGGCGAATCCGGCCGACCGGCTGCTCCACCGTGTAGGTTCCGCTCGCGATCGCCACGATCTCGCCGCTCACTCCGGGCGGCACCATGACGCGATGCTCGATTACGACGTTCTCTTGGACGGTGCCGATGATGTGGCCCCCGGTGACCCGATCGCCGACTTCAGCGGTGGCCGTGAACTCCCAGGGCTTCTCCCGATTGAGACCAGGCGCACTCACGCCGCGCGCGAGGAACGAACCGGCCTGGCGCTCCAGTTCATCAAGCGGGCGCTGGACGCCGTCGTAGACACCCTCCAGCATGCCCGGCCCGAGCTCGACCGAGAGCGGAGCGCCGGTGGCCTCGACGGGGTCGCCCGGGCCGATTCCCTCGGTCTCCTCGTAGACCTGGATCGAGGCGCGGTTTCCGCGCATCTCGATGATCTCGCCCATGAGCCCCTGAGTGCCGACCCTCACGAGGTCGAACATCTTGGCAGTGCCGAGTCCTTCGGCCACCACGAGCGGGCCGGCGACTTTGACTATCGAACCTTGCTCCATACCTCTAGTCCTTCTGGTCGGTTGGGATCCCCGCAGTTCGGGGCAGCCTAGTCTTCGTCCTCGCGCACCGGCATCTTCGTGCCGAGGGCGCGCTCGATAGCTCGTTCCAGTTTGGCGCCGCCTACTCCACCCCTACTCCCGGCACCGGGAATCACGGTGACCGCGGGGATCGGTGAGTCGGCCGTCTCGGCGACGAGGTCAGCGATGGCCTCGTATACGGGTTCCGTCACGAAGACGATCGCGTAGTCGCCCCCTGCAAGGTGCGTCCAATGCTCGCGCGAGTCCTCGGGCCGCTCCACGGCGAAAGTGGCGAAACCCAAGGGACGAAAGCCCGAGACGCTGACTGAGTCACCGACTATAGCTACGCGAGACATGCCTTAGGCCCCCTTAGCCCCTGGCCCCAACGTGACGCCTGAGCGTCTCCCGATCGATCCCGGTCATCTTGCCGAGCAGCAGCACGCGCAGAGTGGCTACCTCGGCCTCACGTCCGAACACATACGCGATGACCGGCTCGGGGCCCACCTCGCCCATGCGCCCGCGCCGCAGTGCCGCGAAGGTGACCTGGTCGAGCTTCTCATCGAGCGTTGCAACCTCAGTGAGCTGGACACCCGAGAGGGAACGCAAAGCGGGCACTCGGCTGAGCGCTGATGCGACAGACTCGGGCGGGAGCTCGGACAGGGAGGCGAACGTGGATAGAGGCACCGTGCCCCCGTCGATCAGCCACGCAAGCATCGTCTCAGTCCCTGCACCGCTGCGGCGCGCACGTACCATCGTCTTCAGGTTGGCCAGATCGATCGCCAAGCGCGAGAGGTCCACGAGGAAGCTGCTGCGTGATGCCTTGGCCGTACGCAAGAGCTCGGCAAACATCGCCTTGTCGACGAGCGTGTCGACCGCAGCGGGGTCCTGCGGCAGCGTCTCCGAAACGCCGGACGCCTCCGACGGGCCCAGTGCCAGGGTCGAAGCGAGGCTGCCGAGTGGCTCCGGCAGGGCTGAAAGGTCATTCTCGAACGACTCGCGGGGAATCGTCCCGTGATCGACGAACAGCCCCGCGCGAGACGCTCCGACCGCTTCGGCCTTCGCGACGGCCTTGAAGTTGGAGTAGTCGTAGCGGAGGCGGAAGAAGCGCATCACCGGCTCCGGTAGGGCCGCGGCCTTCAGAAAGCCGTAGAAGTTCTCGAGAGCCTCATCCAGCGCGTGCTCGACATCGTCGGGGGTCTCGGCGTCCTCGAGATAGCGGCCATACGGAGTCTCAGATAGTAGGCGCTTCTGCTCGGCGAAGCTGGGGGCGTCGAGCAAGCGCTCGTAGGCCGAAGCATCGAGGGTGCGCGTCTCGAGTACCTTCACCTTGCCGACGGCAAAGCCGTAGCGAAGTGAGTCCCTCGTAAGTCTCGCTTCCTCGACGATGAGCACGCCCTCTACGCCTCCTCTGCGAACAGCACAGACGCGATCACGAGCTCGAGCTCGTC
>DATHUB010000117.1:0-1777 GCA_035462695.1 Coriobacteriia bacterium
ACCTTCAGGAAGCCGATTCGCGTGGGGTTGAGCGACACGCCTGGAAGCACGATCCGGCTCCCCGGAACGAGCAGCGCTGCGGCAACGAGGAACGCCGCGGAAGAAGGGTCCCGCGGAACCGCGATAGCGGTCGGGCGTGGAACCTGAGGCCCGCACAGCGAGACCGAGTTCGCTGCCGCGTCCGTGGTCAGGCTGACGCCGAAAGCCGGGAGCAGCCGTTCGGTGTGGTCGCGTGAGGGCGCTGGTTCGCTTACGCGAACACCACCCTTCGCTCGCAGGCCCGCCAGAAGGATCGCGGTCTTCACCTGCGCCGAGGCGACAGGCGACTCATATGTGAAGGGCTTCAGCGAAGAGGAGCCCCGAACGGTCACGGGCAAGGTGCCGCCCGCATCAGTCTCGAACTCCGCACCCATCTCCGAGAGCGGTGCGGTCACCCGGCGCATGGGACGAGTGGAGAGCGACTCGTCGCCGACAAGCGTGACTTCGATGGGCCAACCGGCCAAGACGCCCATCAGAAGACGCGCGGTCGTCCCGGAGTTGCCGCAGTCGATCGGCGAGCCGGGTGAAACGGGCCCGCTTGAGCCCCAACCCTCGATCTCGCCCTCCAGAGAGCCGTCGGACTGCCGAGCCACCCGCACGGAGGCTCCGAGCGCTTGCACGGCGCCGATCGTCGCGCGGACGTCCGCAGAGTCAAGCACGCCGGAGACGTGCGAGGTTCCCTCGGCAAGGGCCGAGAAGAGCACGGCTCGATGAGACAGCGACTTGTCGCCGGGGACAGAAACGACACCGGTGAGCGGACGCGCCGTGGGTTCGAAGACGCGATCCACTACTCCGACGCCTCTTCCTCGGCGGCCTCAGCCAGCGGCTCGAACCGGGGCTCGAAACCTCGGTCGGCGAGGTCCTCGGCCAGAGCGGAGAAGTCGCCTTCGTCGGTGAGGACGAGGACGAGCAGCGCTCGGTCCTCGGTTTCGTGATCGATGTCGATGCCCTCGATGTTGCACCCGGCGCTCGAGACGGCTGCCGTGACCTCGGCAACGACGCCCGGCCGGTCCATCATCGGCACCTTGAGCTCGGTGAGCTTCGTGGTCGCAGGAACCCACTGGGCGGGCAGCGACTTGCGCACGTCGGCCGCGCCGGTGAGCCATCCGCGGATCGACTCGCCGTCCCGACCACGCACCATCGCCTCGAACTCCCCGAGCGCCAGTCTGAGCTCGCGCAATCCATCCGCCAGCGCGTCGGCGTTGTCGAGACAGATGCCGGTCCAGAGCTCTGGGCTGCCTGCAGCGATTCGGGTAGTGTCCTTGAATCCGCCCGCGGCGAGGCGAAGGAGCTCTCGGCTCTCCCCTGCGTGTGCACCCGCTACATCGCAGAGCGCAGCAGCCGCAACGTGTGGGACGTGGCTGACGATCGCCACCGCTTCGTCGTGGGACTTCGGCTCGACCGATATCACTCGGGCACCGAGCGCCGTCACGAACGCGTGGACGCGCGAGAAGGCGTCGGGATCCGTCTCGGAGCCAGGCGTCAAAAGCCAATATGCGCCCTCGAACAAGTCGTGTCGCGCCGCTCCCACTCCGCTTCGCTCGGAGCCCGCCATCGGGTGCCCCCCCCCGAAGCGAGCAGCCGATCCGAGGTGTCGCCGCGCGGCGCGCATGACGCCGCCTTTGGTAGAAGCGACATCGGTCACGACGCCGTCGTAAGCGAGCTGCCCGAGCTTCTCAAGCCAAGCGTCCAGAAAGCGTGCGGGGGTCGCTACGACCACGAGCTCGCACCCGCCCGG
>DATHUB010000118.1:0-2143 GCA_035462695.1 Coriobacteriia bacterium
GCAGCCAGGTGGTGTGCGCACGGTCCAGCGCCACTCGCGCGGCTACGATGAGCGCGATGCCGGCGGCGAACAACGGCGCAGCCAGCGCCGAGCGGACGAGTCCGGGACTGGCGAGTCCGGGGGTCACGGTCGAGACGAGCCACATCAAGGCGGCCACTGCGATCCAGACCACGTCAGGTGGCACTCTCAGCTCAAGGCGAGACACAGACCCCCCTGTAGGCCTAGCGTACATTGCGTAGCCGCGCCGGTACCCGGCATGGTAGCCGGCGAGTGCGGAGTCGGCACGAGGAAATTGTTAGCCCGACGCGTCCCGCGGACGTATGAGTCGGTCACCATCGCGCACCAATCGCGCCTGCGTCGCGAGTGTCGAAAGGAATTCCTCGCGCTCTACGGGAGAGACGAGGCTCATCCCGAGCAGCCCATCACCGGTTCGTACCGCGAGTCGGTCCAGTGAGAGCGCCGGAGAGGACAGCGGGTTGCGCGTCGCGTAGACCTCACTGATGGCGTCCAGGGCGATGCGGTGTCTCACGACGCCGAAGCGGATGATGAGGCGTTCGTTCGAGACACCGTAGCGGATCGGAATTAGCAGCAGCCCGTAGATGGCCGCGACCAGCGCGCAGCCGGCTGCCGTTGCTGTGACCGCCTCTCGCTCACCGCTTCGCAACGCCGCCAGAAGGGCCCAGACCTCGACGAGCGGCAGAGCCACAAGGATTAGTCCAAGCCACCAGTCGACTTTGGAGCGAAACCATCTGATTTCCGGGTCGGACATGCGGTCGCCCTTCGGCTCGGTGCTAGCGATGCAAGTTCCTTGAGTCGCGCAAGGTTCTCCTTCATGGCCTCGAGCGCTTCTGGGAAGTGCCGCTGCTTCAGCTATGCGCCTGGCGCGTCAGGCAGGGTCTTGAGGGCGTAGTCTTGGTACAAGGTCGCAAGATTCCCCTCTGTGTCGATGAAGGTAGCGAAGAGCCCGACGCCTGGCATTTCGTCGGGTTCGCCTGGATTCATCGTTCCGCCGAGGACTGTCCCGCCCGCCTTCTCGACCTTCTCCATCGCCTCCCGTATATCATCGACGAGGATCGTCAGCCGGACTTGCTGAACCGGATCCGTTCTCTTGTAGAAACCGCCGTTGATGGCCCCGACCTTCTTCGGAACTCGATTCTCGTCCGTTTCGGTCGTGAAAGCCAAGACGAAATCGCCCGCTTCGGGTCCCAGGGGAGTGGTCTCCCAGCCAAACGCGCCTTCATAGAATCGTCGTACGCGATCCGCATCTTCTACCGGCATCTCAAAATGTATGACTGGGTTCATTTCCGCTCCTCGAGCCCGTGTTCTGACCGGTCGGGTGCGGGTACCCGCACCGCGTGGACCGCTAACGTGCGCACTTGAACGGCTGCCAACCCCACTCCCGCAGTCGCTGAGACGACGCCACACAGTGCCGCACTAACGTCGAGGCACGAGCGCGCAACGTTATCCGCCAAACAGATAGCTCAACCCCATGTAGCCGAAGAACAGCACCAAGAAGATCATGCCGAGCCAGAACATGACCGGGCTCCTGCCCGAACCGACGGTGTAGCCGCGGTTCCAGTCATTGGGGTTGGGATTCTTGTCGCTCACAGCTCCCCCTCCGGCACGCCAATCTTAGCGGTCGTCTTCGTCCGCGAGGCCCTGACCGCGAGCCGCGAGCGCAACTCTGATCTGGCCGATGGCTTTGCCTCCCATGCCATGAAGCCGACCGAGTTCGGATGCGCGGACGGTGGTCAACTGATCGAGCCGAGTGTAGCCGGCACGACGCAGTGCGCGGAGAGCGGGGCTCGCGAGCCCCTCCGGCAGATCTTCGACCATGTCATCGGTCTCCGCCATGCGGACAACCTCTCTCGTCAACCAATCAAGTACCAGCTGCGCTTAAAGTAGCACCACAACCTACTTCTCTCCGAGGAAGTCGGTGATCTTCTCGGCCATTGCCTTGGACTGCGTCCAGTGCAGGTAGTGCGGGCCGTCGAGCACAACCACTTCGTGCCGCCGGACGTTGCGCAGCTGGTCTTCGTGCTGCTGCACCCATCCCGGTATTGAGCGCACGCTCTCCGTGGCGAGAAGGTCGAGGACCGGCAGCGAGTCTGGGTACTTCGCCCCTCGCAGCGCTGCTGCGTTG
>DATHUB010000119.1:0-1934 GCA_035462695.1 Coriobacteriia bacterium
GGGGCTTTCTTGCTGTCTGAGCTGGGGAGCTACCAGCAGCCGGCTGCGGCGGTCCAGCCGGACGTGATTCGGATCTTGGAGCGGGCCCGCTTGCGCCTGAGCCAGCACTCTGCGCCCGCACATCGAGAGAAGGCCGAGAAGGAGAGCGCTGGTCACTCACCGAACGTAGAGGGCGGGATCTGGCGGTAGAGGGGGGAAACGATGAGTGCAGGAACCGTGACGGTCGTAGGCGGGGGTGTGGCCGGACTCTGCTCAGGCATCTACGCCGCAGCCAACGGCTACGAGACGACAATCTTTGAGGCCCACACGCTTCCTGGGGGGCTTTGCACTTCATGGAACCGTCAGGGCTACACGTTCGACGGGTGCATCCACTGGTTCGTCGGGGGCAAGCCCGGCAGCGGGTTCCGTCGAATGTGGGACGAAGTCGGTGCCACGGAAGGCATCTCGCTGGTGCCGCACGATCGGCTCTCAACCGTTCGGGATGCTGACGGTAACGAGCTCACCCTCTGGGCGGATCTCGACAGACTCCGCCGCGATGGCCTGGCGACTTGGCCGGGCGAGGGGCGGGGATTCGACGAGGTGGTTCGGGGCGCTCGTGCGATGGCCAGGACCGGTTCGAGTGTGCCCGACACTCCACCCGACATGATGGGCGGATTCGACGGGCTGAAGATGCTCGTGAAATCAGCGCCCTCGCTGGCCAAGATGCGCAAATACATGAACATGTCCATGCGCGATGTTGCCGAGCAGTTCCATGATCCGGCCCTTCGACAGATCATGCTTCATGCGATCAACGAACCGCGCATGGGGGCCATGGCGTTTCTCGGCACGATGGGCTGGTTCGAGGCCGGCGACGCCAACTGGGTCGGGGGCGGTTCACTCGGCTTCGCTCGGAAGCTCGAACGACGCTTTCTCGACCTTGGCGGGGAGATTTCGTACGGATCGAGGGTCGAACGCATCTTAGTTGAGAGCGATCGGGCGGTCGGTGTCCGCTTGGCCGATGGCTCTGAGCACCGAGCCGATCACGTGATTGGTGCCGCTGACGGCCACGCGACCATCTTCGAGATGCTCGATGGACGTTACGCGGACGACCGCGTGCGCAATCTGTACGACAAGCTGGAGCCGTTCTCGTCGCTCATCCAGGTCTCGCTCGGCGTCGACATGGACCTATCACAAGAGCCCTGGTCCTACGTTCTGCTCCTCGAGGACGGGAGCCAAGTTGGCGACCGGACCACGACCAGTGTCTGGACACACCATTACGCCTACGACCCGACAATGGCACCCGCTGGCAAGTCCTGCGTGACTGCCATCCTCGGTGCCGATCTCGAGCCGTGGAAGCAGCTTCGAGACACAGATCGTGCGGCATACGAGGCAATGAAGGCCTCGGTTGGGCAAGAAGTCATCTCAATCGTTGAGCGCGCGTATCCAGGCATCGGTGAGCACGTGGAGGTAGTTGACGTGGCCACGCCGGCGACATACGTGCGCTACACCGGCAATTGGAAGGGGTCGTTCGAAGGGTGGTTGCTCTCGCCTGAAAACACGCAGGTCGCTGGAATGGGCGGCTTGCCACGACGTCTCCCAGGCCTCTCGAACTTCGTCATGGCGGGGCAGTGGGTCTGGCCGGGCGGCGGGCTTCCGTCGGGTGTGCTGACGGGCCGATGGGCAGCCCAGACGATCTGTGCTGACGATAGTCGGAGCTTCGTGGCGCCGGCCTAGCGACGCGGTGCAGGCGCAGTACGAGAGCTTCCATCTGTCGGCGAGGCGAGTGTGCCCGCAAGCCGCTCGGCGGCACTATGAGCAGCGATTTCATCCTCCTGCTACGCCCCACGCAACCGCGAAGATGCCGGTTGCTGATGCTCTACCAACAAATCCTCCTAGGGTGAGTTGCGGGTCTTATACGCAGGACATAGCAAGAACGGATCGCCGGCAGGATGCGT
>DATHUB010000120.1:0-5285 GCA_035462695.1 Coriobacteriia bacterium
CCGCTCGGCCATCTCGGCAAGTTCGTATCCCAGTGCCCGCGCCATCACCTCGAGGAACTTGCCCGTCCCGGCTGCGCACTTGTCGTTCATCTCGAAGTCCAGGACCTTGCCGCTCTCGCCCAGGGCGATGACCTTTGTGTCTTGGCCGCCAATGTCGAGGACGCTCACGGCTTGCGGGTAGAGCGCGTGTGCCCCCGTGGCGTAGGCCTTTATCTCGGTGACGACGGCGCAGCTGAACGCCTCCCGCGCGGCGTGGCGTCCGTAGCCCGTCGCCACGATCACGTCATGCGCGTGCCGCTCCACCATCTCGCGCGCGACGGCCGCAGGATCGAAGCCGGAGTCCGCCACAACGCTCCCAACGATTCTGCCGCCGTCCAGCCATACCGCATCGACGCTGCGTGAGCCGATATCGAGTCCGAGTACGCGCATCCTGGGTTTCTGCTTTCTGTCTAACGGCCAGGGGCGCCGCCGAAGCGACGCCCCCATGCCTATCTCAGGGTCTTGGCTACCAAGCCGACCTAAAGCATCTCGAGAAACGCCTCGACGCGGGTCGAAAGCTGGCCCACGTCTTCCATCGAATAGTCCGTTTCGATTCTCAGCACCGGCATGCCCGCGTCCTTCACGGCCTTCTCGACCGAGCCGGCCTCGATCTGATAGGTGCCGCAGAAGCTCAGCGTGTAGTCGATCACGCCATCGGCGCCGAGTTCCTTCGCCATGCGAATGACGTCATCGATCCGGCCGTCATTCGGTGTGAAGCAGGCGCAGTTGATGTCGAGGTACTTGGCTGCGATGTCGTCGAGCATCTCGTCGACGGTCTCTGCGTCTTCGCTCACGAGGTCCTGGTAGTAGCGTGAGCCGGTGCACATCTCCTCGCCCACGACGATGCCGCCGGACTTCTCGATGATGTCGTGCAGCTTCCAGTTCGGCAGCGCCATCGGCGTACCGGTGATCAGTACGCGCTTGGCACCCTTTGGCGCCACGCCCTCGCCTGCAGCAACGCGCACCTCAAGTTCGTCGGCCAGTGCGTTCATCGACTGAGTGAAGCGCGGCACGTCATCGTAGAACGCGACCTGTGTTGCGAGCAGTGCGTCTTTTCCGCTGATCGGGGCGGGGTCGGCGGCGCGGGTCGCGGCGATGCGCTGCAAGGCCCGGCGCTTGCCGTTCACTTCTTTGATCGCGGCTCTGAGGGACTCGGCGGTGATCTTGTTGCCGGTCAGCTCCTCGACCTTGGTGACGAAGTCGCCGATCTCACTGCGCCAGAACGCGAGGTCCTTGTCGCGCTTCATCTGGGGGAGTTCCATGACGTACAAGTTGTGCATCTCGCCGAGCAGTTCGTAGGCCTTCTTCTTCCCGTCGCACGTCGTCTCCCCCACGACCAAGTCCGCCTCTTCGATGTAGGGGCAGACCTTGGCGAGCTTGAAGCCGAGGAAAGACTTGATGAGCGAACACGTGTTGCGAGGCATGATCTGCTCGACCTGGTCGTAGGCGAACTCGGCTCCGGCGCACAGGCCGACGCACCAGCCACCCGCGGCCCGAATGATCTCCTCGGGAACGTACAGGCAGAACGTGCCCACGACCTTGCCGCCCTGCTTGCGGAAGTCGTCCAGTTCCTTGATTCGCAGCCCGTGCACTTCGCTCATGACGAAGTTGAGGTAGTCCATGCCCTGGGGGCGATTGGCCTGCGTGAGGTATGCGTCGCCGAACATCTGACCGACTGCCTCGAGCAGGGCGTCGTGGCTCTTCAGGTCGAGGCCGAGGTCGGCCCACATCTCGCGGTAGTCAGGAGCGATGGCATCCGTCATGAGCAATTCCCCTTAAGAGTGCGGATTTCTATGCGAACCAGACTATAAGTCATTCTAATGCTGCGCCGCAATAATTCTGATGTCACTGTGGGCCGGGCGCACCGTCGTCGAATGAGTGCGCACGGGGCGGTATACTCGCGCGGAGGGAGGACGCGCGCACATGGCTGACAAGCTATTGGACGATGACGACCGCGGCGAGCCGGTAAGCGGCAGCGGCAGGATGAGTGGCTACGGGGTTCAGTACGGGTCGAGTGAGTCTGACTTCGACTCGGATGCCCAGAGCGAACAAGAGGATCGCCGAGGACTGAGAATACTCGGCGTCATCCTGCTGGTTCTGGCCGTCTTGCTTATCCTTCTGCTCAAGAGCTGCGGCGATTTGACGGGCGGCGGCGGCGCGGGAAGTAAGGCGATCGTCCCGGTACCGGACGAACACCCGGTCCCTGGAGCCGTCTCCCTATGGATCGAACCCACCTCCGACGTGGTAAGCGTGCTCTCGGCGGCGGGAGTAAACGCCATCAATCAACGGGGTCTGGGAGAGGGACGCTGGGTCATCGAGGTCCGCGAGGGCACGGAGACACAGTCCATCAACGCCCTGCGTGAGGCCGATCACGTATACGACGCCGGTCTCGTGTACACGGACCCCATACCGCTGGAAGGCGAGAAGCCGAGCTCGGACACGCCCGAGCAGTAGCGGACTCCGAGCATCAGGCTGGTTGCCCCCGGCTCTACGCCATCGGGTAGCTGCCGAGCACCTTCACCGATCGCAGCTTCAGCCGCAGGCAATCGAGCGCCGTCTTCAGGTGCTGATCGTCCACGTGGCCCTCAAGATCGACAAAGAACATGTAGTCGCCAAGCTGCCGCTTCGTGGGACGAGACTGGATCTTGGTGAGGTTGATCTCGCCGTACGCGAACTCCGACAGGATCATCAGTAGCGCGCCCGGCTTGTCGGCCTTCAAGAACAGCGCGAGCGAGGTCTTGTCGCGACCCGTCCGCTCCCTGAGTCCTCGGCCGATCACCACGAACCTCGTCTGGTTGCCCGCATAGTCCTCTATCGCCGGCTCACGGACGGCGCCGCCGTAGAGCTCGGCTGCCAGTCGCGTTCCCACCGCGGCAACGGCCGGATCCGAGACGGCCTGCTGCACGGCCTCCGCGGTGGAGTTCGCGGCCAGGATGCTTCGGCCGGGAAGGTTTCGGGAGAGCCATCGGCGACACTGCCCGGTCGCCTGCGGATGGGAGACGATCGTGCGAACCGCGGCCAGGTCGGCATCCGGCGCGGTAATCAGCGCATGGTGGATGTCGAGCACGAGCTCGCTTTGGATCTCGAGCGAGGTGTCGAATGCCAGCGCGTCGAGCGTCGCAGGCACCGAGCCCTCGACCGAGTTCTCGATCGGAACGATGCCGGCGTCGGCGCGCCCGCGCTCGACCGCCTCGAAGACCTCGTCGATGCTCGAACAGGCAACGGGCTCGAGCCCCTCGACATCGAGGCTGAGCAGGGCCTCCTCGGAAAAGGTGCCCGCAGGACCTAAGAAGGCGTAGGTCGGCATCGCTTCAGACTCCCATCGGCTTGTGATCGAGCAACCTCAGGCAACCAGATTACAGGTACAGCGCAATCTTCGTGCAGCGCAGGTGGGCTCGGGGGTCGTGGTACAAGTAGAAACAGATGGCAGTTGGGGCAGCTCGCCCACGGTTCCATCGCTGTTGAAGGCCCCCACGTCCGAAGGCCAGGTATGGACCCTCAATCTGTCACACGTCTTCTCCAAGCAGTCGCCGAGGGGAAACTCTCCCCCGCAGAGGCCGCCGAGCAGTTCGCCCAGCATCCCTACGCCGAGGTCGAAGGCGCGACGGGCCACCCCGAAGCCCGCGTCGACCACCACCGCTCGATGCGCTGCGGATTCCCGGAGGTGGTCTTCTGTCAGGGCAAGACGCCCGACCAGGTGGCCTCGGTCGTGCGCGAGATTCTCGAACGCAGCGACGTCGTGCTTGCCACGCGCGCCACCCCCGAGCACTTCCAGGCTGTGGCTCGCCGTATCGGCGACGCGCGGTGGCTTGAGACTCCGCGCCTCATTGTCGTCGATCGCCGAGAAGAGCCTCCCAGCGAAGGTCTTGTCGTGGTCGCCAGCGCGGGCACGGCGGACGTGCCCGTAGCTGAAGAGGCCGCCGCGTGCGCCGAAGTCATGGGCTGCCGCGTCACTCGGCTGTTCGACGTCGGGGTCGCTGGCGTACACCGGGTCCTTGCCGAGACCGCCACGCTGCGCTCGGCTCGCGTCGTCATCGCGGTCGCCGGCATGGAGGGGGCGCTCCCCTCGGTGGTCGCCGGGCTGGTGGACGTCCCGATCATCGCGGTGCCCACCAGCGTGGGGTACGGAGCGAACTTCGGAGGCGTGTCGGCCCTGCTCACCATGCTCAACTCGTGCGCGGGAGGCATCGGGGTCGTGAACATCGACAACGGTTTCGGTGCGGCCGTGCTCGCCACTCGCGTGAACCGGCCCGGGTGGCTGGAGCGCGAAGCCGTGTCCTCAGCCGCCGCAAGCGAGGTCGTGGACCGGTGATCGCCTATCTTGACTGCAGCACCGGCGTCTCTGGCGACAAGTTCCTCGGCGCGCTTCTTGATGCCGGCGCCAACGGCCAGTTCACCGCGGAGCACCTGCAGCGAATCGTCGAGCAGTTCGCCCCCGAAGCCCGGGTCGTAGTGGAGCGAGTCACTTCGCGCGGAATCGCCGCTATCGGCGTGTCGGTTGTCGCCGATGCCGACCTACCCCATTCGCGCACGTGGCCGAGCATCCGAGAGCAGCTCGAGGCCGCGAACTTGCCCGAGCCCGTCCGGGTGCGCGCGCTCGAGGCGTTCGGAGAGCTCGCCCGCGCCGAAGCTCTGGCTCACGGCACGGACGTGGAGTCGGTTCACTTTCACGAAGTCGGCGCCCTCGACTCGATCATGGACGTCGTCGGAGTCTGCGCGGGGCTGCACGCACTCGGCATTCAGCAGCTCGTCGCGTCCCCGATATCCGTGGGTGGCGGCACGGTCGAGACGTCCCACGGCGTGCTTCCCGTTCCCGCTCCCGCCACTGCTCAGATTCTCGTTGGCCTGCCTACTATCCCAGGCCCCACCAGAGAAGACGGCTCAGCTCCCGGCGAGCTCACCACGCCCACCGGCGCCGCCTTGGTTCGTGCGTGCGCCGACGGCTACGGCGCATGGCCTGCGATGCTCCCGCAGATCATCGGTTACGGAGCTGGAACACGCGATATCGGCTCCCCCAATGTCTGCCGCATCACGATCGGTCAGCCTCTCGGGCGAGTGCAGCTCGCAACCGAGCCCGTCACGCTACTCGAGAGCAATATCGACCACATCTCGCCCGAGGCCGCCGCCTTCGCGATCGAGCAGCTTCTTGCCGAAGGTGCGCTCGACGCATGGACCTCCCCGGTCGTCATGAAGAAGGGTCGCTCGGCGTTCACCTTCTCGCTGCTGACGAGCTTCGACCGTGCGGA
>DATHUB010000121.1:0-4969 GCA_035462695.1 Coriobacteriia bacterium
AGCTTCTGAGCCCCAGCAGCGTGGCCAGGATCACTGCCGCTCCAAGGAGAGGCGCGCCCTGCCCGTCTGCAGATAAGAGATGTGCCTTCCATCCGATGAGCGGTAGAGCCGCAACGAGAGCAACGGGGTACACACGGCGCAGCCAGACGGGACCTTGGGGACGTACAGGCCATGGCTGCGCCAATGCCTCCGCCTGCCCCGACGTGAGACGGTAGATCGCGGCTACACACAGCAGATAGAGCCCGGCTCCGAGGATCGCGCTGTACCAGGTCGCCTCGAGCGCGGTGGACTGAAGAAGCTGGGGGTAGTACACGGGGAACAAGACGAGTCCGACGGCGAAGACCGCGTGCGACACCGCTGCCAGCCGCTCCCACGGACGCCACCGGACGGCCTTGTATCCCGCTATGATCGCCAAGACGACGAGTGAGATGGCGATGCCGAACACCGGCCACGCGGCGACCCAAGCGGCCAGGCCGACTTGACCGGCGAAGCCATCGAGAGAAGGCAGTACCCAGTATGCATACGCGAATGAGTACGCGATGACCATGCCGGCACCGGCATCGATGAAGATGCGCGCGCGCAAGGCCGCCTTACGCTCCCCCGCTTGAGTCATCGTGACCAGAAGCGCCATGAAGAGCACCGCGGCGGCAACTTGGAAATACTTGTATGCGCCATCGAACAGAGGACCGCGAGGGTCGACGGTATAGGCATACCAGTCCCAGTAGGTTTCTCCGATGAAGAGCGAGACCGAGGCCGCTGAGAGCAGCCCCCAGAACCTCTGCTCAATCGTGCTTCGGAACAGGAACGAGAGCGCGGCGCAGACGACCGCCACAAGCAGCATCGGGAACAGGTAGGTGATCGCTTCGGACCACACGAAGGCGGTTGCCGGATCCAGTCCCAAGGCGTCGATGACCGCGCGAGCGCCGATGAGCGCCACAAGTCCACCCCACGCGGCGGCGCGCCACGCCTTTCGTTGCCTGTCGCTCATGACGCTCACGCTGCTGGCCATGCGTCTCGCCAGCCCAGCGAACCACGCTTGCCGACGAACTCGATAAAGGTCTCGCCCAGCTGCGGGTCGAACCGCGTACCAAGTCCCAGGTCGATCTCCTGAAGCGCCGCTGCTTTCGAACGCGCCGGGCGTCCGGATCCGCCCGAAGTAATGACGTCATACGCATCCGCCAAGGAGATGATCCTCGACGCGAGAGGAATCTCCTCACCTCGAAGCCCTAAGGGATAGCCGGCCCCGTCCCAGCGCTCATGGTGTGCGCGAACCCAGTCGGGCACCTCGTCCAGCTCGAGGGACTCGACCATGTACGCGCCGAGATCGGCGTGTTGACGATTGGCGAGGGCGTCGCTTCGAACGGCCCGAGGCGACGACGACAGGGGCACCGCGATTTTACCGACGTCGTGGAGCATCGCCGCCACCTCGACCTTCCCGATGTTGTCGGCATCCCACCCAAGCTCGCGTGCGAGCATCACCGAGAGAGATGCGACGTTGCGCGCGTGCCGATAGTTGCCGGGATCTTGGGCATCGGAAGCGGCAGCGAGCGCTCGAGCCACCTCAAGACGCGCGGGGTCGTCGTCAAGCGCTTGCCGCTCCTGAGATGTGAGTTCGACAACGATGTCCGCATCGTGGGCCACCACGCGATTCTTGCCGTGATACTTGGCCCACGCCAGGGCGCCTTCCGCCAGACGCAGGATCTCATCGGCTTTCGCTGAGTCGAAAGGAAAAACGGCGTATCCGATCGATGCCGTCGAGCGTTCGCCACCCATGCCCAGAAAGTCGACCGAGCTAAGCATCAGATTGGCGAGCCTGTCCCCTGCTGCTCTCGACTCACAGGGGGCGAGTGCTACGAAGTTGTCTCCCGACAGACGAAACACCGCCTCTCGCCCCACGGTAGCCTGCAACTCCGTGGCGATCTGTTGCAGCAGTCGATCCGCGGCCGCCGGACCATCCACGTTGTTGACGCGCGAGAAGTCGTCGACGTCCACAACGGCAACAAGGAACGGCTCGTCGAAGCGGGCAGACGCGGCGACCAGATGCTTCATCCGATCTGTCATCCTGCGCCGATTCCCCACGCCTGTGAGCGGATCGGTTTCGGCGACGTCTTTCAGATACGACACCTCGGCGCTATTGAGCGCCGTGCGGCCTACAAGGCATGCGGTGGCGACAGACAGTGCGACGAAATAGACGTTCTGCTCGGTGGAGAGCGCGGGCGCACTCACGGCCGCGAAGCCCAGCACCACGACTGAAGTGAAAGTGAGCGTAGTCGCGACCATGCCAGGCAAGACGCTGCCGGTCTCAGGGGCGTTACTGCCCCAACCCCAGCTGGCTTCAGTGTCACGAAGTCGCGCACCCGCCCCAAATGCCATCAGAAGGTAGGCAAGGAGATACACGAGATTGGCGAGCGGATCGCCCCAGCCTCCTATCTTGCCGGTCGCGGCGAGACTCCACAGCGGAAAGGCCATGATGCCGATTCCGAGAAGGGCAATCCCCGTCCGAAGCAGCCGCAACCACAGGCGGGACGCCCCTGTTCCGAAGCTGCGCATCGTGAGCAGCGTTCCTGCGACCACAACCAGACCGATCGACGTATAGACGGCGAAGCGCGCGGCCTCCAAGACGTCTTCACTCGCTGACATGCCGAGAAGATCGACGACCCCGAACCGAAAGGCGAAGACGAAGCCCAAGGTGCCGACGGCCAGGAGATCCAGTATCCGTCGCGCGGTGCGCGTGCGGTCGTGCGCCGGCGACGGACTGGACACGCCGATGAGGACCAGGAACGCAAGCGTGGCAGTCGCGCTCGCGATGTCAGCGATTCCGCCGATCGGGTCGGAGGGCAGACCCTCCACGATCGTATTCCACGAATAGGAGGCCTCGGCAAGAAACAGCATGACGGTAGCCAGAGTGAGCAGAGACCACGCGAGACGCGAGCGGCTGCGACGAGGTGCCCTGGCGGCTATGAGGCCGCTGAGTACGGCCGCAGTGGCCGGCGTCGCGAGAAAGAGCACCTGAGAGAGGGCCAAGGAAAGCGGCGCTGTGAAGACGTAGCGGAGCAGGATGTAGACGAAAAGCAGGAGTACAGACCCGACAACCGCGACGAACGCATAGCGGGACTCACGCGGGTGCATATCCTGCATTGATCGAGAGTCCATTTGCACCCTTGCCGCACTGACGACCGAAGACATTGGCACTCGTCGAGTGCCAATGCGCATTCTAGCAGCGGTCAAGAATGGACGCTTGCGGCTAGATCAGGCCGAGTGCCTTGCCGGACTCCTCAAAGGCATCGAGGGCCTGCCTAATGTCAGCGTCGGTGTGAGTCGCCATTAGACAGGTACGGAGTCTCTCAGTGCCGCGCGGTACGGCCGGGTGAACGATGGGGCACACGAAGATGCCGCGATCGAACAGCATCCGAGTGAGGTCCATTGTCTTGGTCTCGTCTTCGACAAGCACGGGGACGACACACGTCGTCGCCAGCATGGTGTCCCACCCCTGCGCCTTCAGACCTTCTGTGTAACGTCGCGTCACATCGTGCAGCTGGGTGACACGCTCCGGCTCGTCCTCGATGACGTTGAAGGCCTCGAGGGCGGCCGCCGTTTGGGCGGGAGGGAGTGCGGCCGAGAAGATGAATGGCCGGGAGTAGTGGCGAAGGTAGTCGATGAGGTCCCCGGTTCCGGCGCAGTAGCCGCCAACACTAGGAATCGACTTCGAGAGGGTGCCCATCTTGACGTCGATGGAGCCATACATGTCGAAGTGTTCCTCGATGCCATGCCCGGTCGCGCCGAGCGAGCCTACCGAGTGCGCCTCGTCGACCATCAGGCGGGCGCCATAGCGCTCGCAAAGCGCCTTGGTCGAAGGCAGGTCCATGATGTCGCCGTCCATCGAGAAGACCGAGTCCGCAACGACGAGCATCGTCCCGTACTCACCCTGACTCTTCTCCAGAAGCTTCTCGAGGTGCTCCATGTCGTTGTGGCGATACGTGCGCCACTTTGCGCCGGAAAGCAGACAACCATCCACTATTGAGGCGTGATCGAGCTTGTCCATCAGCACGAGGTCACCCGGACCTGTGAGGGCGGTGATGATCGCGACGTTGGTAACGTAGCCGCTCGAGTACACGCAGGAGTCCTCGCGCTTGGCGAACGCGGAGATGCGAGACTCGAGGCGCTCGTGGAGATCGGTCGTCCCCGTGAGCAGCCGAACCCCTCCCGCGCCGGTTCCGTACTCGTCGATCGCCGCCTTCGAGACAGCTTCGATCCGCGGGTGCCCGATCAAGCCGAGGTAGCTGTAGGAAGCGAGCTGGACCATGTCGCGCCCATCCGCCATCTCCACCCGATGGTTGGTCTTTCCCGCGGTTGATTGGAGATAGAAGTAGCGGTTCGCATCCTTCAGCTGCGCGCGACGAACCACGAACTCGGCGAGGCGAGCGTCGATTCCATCACGAGTGACCGTGGCTTCGAGCATGTGCGGTCCCCTCTCCGGCAAATGAGTGCCGCCCCTCGGCGACAAGAATGTACACAAAGTTGTGTACATATCCTACCACCAGCAGTGCGGCACTCAATCGAAATCTGATTTCGGAGAGGTAACGGTCTAGAAGAACCCTTGCGTCTTCTCCTGCAGGAGGCCCGAGTTGATCACTTGACGATAGGCCTCGTCGGGAACCGCAGAGTCCCAGTTCCCCGTGAACTTGGCGAAGCCCCAGATGGACAGCCACAGACCGACGACCAAGAGGGGCCAGACCCAAGGAGCGATTCTCACTCTCGAGAACGCTTTCGCCTCCAGGCAGCCCTCGACGGGACACACCTTGACGCAGTCCATGCACCCGTCGCACTCCGGCGCCCAGACCCGCTCGGCCTTCTCCGGGTCCACGAACGCGTGACAGACCTTCGAGCACTTGCTGCAGTGGATGCACGTCTTTGCATTGCGGTCGATCGTGCAAGGCGATGCGATTCCGATCGCCGAGTACAGCCCGCC
>DATHUB010000122.1:0-3965 GCA_035462695.1 Coriobacteriia bacterium
GTGCAGGAAAGTCGTAGCCGGAGAGTATCGTCTCTATGACGCGAGGACCGATGCCCTCGTCACGCATCAGGGGGTTCCCCACACCCATCACGAGGATTCGGTTGTCCGACATCAAAGTCCTTTCAGAGACGCTCGAGTAGTCCGTCGAGGGGTGCCCCCAGCGAAGCAACAGTGTAGCGAAGTGGGAATTCTAGATCGCTGCGAGTTCGGGCGTTGCGTCAAGCAGCGCCGAGGTGTCGCCCTCCAGCAGCAGGATGCGCTCCTCCAGCGGCAATTCCGCTCGAGCGCGGTCACGCGCATCGTTGGAGAGTGCGAGCGTCTCCCGCATCATCACCAGAAGCAGATAGCGCCCCTTGTCGGTGAGCGTGATCTCCTCGGCGGTGATGCGTCGAATGCCGCCCACCGCACCGAGGAACGCCAGCTCGGCCGCGAGACCGATCTCGACCGGAACTCCGAAGTCACGCCGGAACTTGCGCTTGTCAAGGCGCAGCCCGAAAAGATCCGTGACGAAGCGGTAGCGCATTCTGCCGAAGAAGCCGTACGGCTTCCCGTGCTTGACGACTCCCATGCGACCGGACGAGATCCGCTCGTGGTACTCCGCAAGCGAGAAGGTGTTGCCGATGACCGTATCCCGCAGATACGAGAGGGCTCCCGATCCGATTCCCACGTACTCGGGATAGTCGACGATGTACTCGTCGATCATCAACGATGGATCGCGCGAGAAGGTCCATGCACTTGCGGCGTTGAACTCCGGCTTCAAGCCTTCGCATACCAGACGGTAGTAGTGCGCCTCGCGCTCGTAGTCGAGGTCGCCGACGGTCTCGGCAAGCTCCTTGCGCCGCAGGGGCGACGCCATGAGCGGGTAGAAGGTCGTCTGGTTGGCACCCGTCGCCTTCACCAGCTCGATGTCGCGCAGGAGCACGTCCTCGGTCTGGCTCGGGAAGTTGAAGATCATGTCCACGTTGAACGACGGGAACAGGCTCGCAACGCTCGAGACCCTCTCGAAGACCTCGTCACCGCTCCCGTACTTGCCGTAGCGGTCCATCTGCCGCAACAGACGGTCGTCGAAGCTCTGGATGCCTACCGACAGTCGATGCACCCTCCCTGCGAGCAGTGAGACCAGCTCGTCGTTAAGGTGATTGGGACTCGTCTCCGAAGACACCTCGCCGAGCGAAGGAAAGAGCTCGTGAGCCAAGTCGATCGTCTCGCACAGTTCGTCGAGTAGGATCGTGGGCGTTCCGCCACCGATGTAGAGCGAGTCGAAATCGTACCCGAGCTCTGATGCCATGCGCATCTCGGCGCGTAGGTCGCAGAAATAGGCGCGGGCACGATCCTCTTTGTAGAGGAAGCGGTTGAAGGAGCAGTACGTGCACAACCGCTCGCAAAACGGAACGTGCGCGTACAGCGTGTAGC
The DNA here is from genome assembly GCA_035462695.1 of Coriobacteriia bacterium. Classification (GTDB taxonomy): domain Bacteria; phylum Actinomycetota; class Coriobacteriia; order Anaerosomatales; family PHET01; genus DATHUB01. The sequence goes on from DATHUB010000122.1 coordinate 1,414, forward strand.
GCTTGCCGGCCTCAGGTTCCGGAAGCCGCTCGACATCGACCGGCTCCGTAGCTAGGTACCTGCTGTTGAGTATGCCGAGGGCCCGGCGGATAACGCGTTCCGAAAGCACAGACTCACTCCTCCCACCCCTTACTACGCCGAGGTGTATCGATTCTCCTACTTATGCCCTGAACAAAAGGGCACGGGCCCCGGCGGGATGCCGGGGCCCGTGCAGTAGTGCGGCTATATCGAAACGTGCGAGTGACGCTAGGCCACGTGACGCTCCGACTTGGAACCGGCCTCATGCCCGGTCGATTCCTTCCAAGCGAAGATCATCTTCGAAGGTGCGAAGTTGTAGATGTTCGCGAGGTAGACGTGTGCGGCCGTGAAGATCAGGACCACCCACATGACCCAGTAGTGCAGGATACGCATGGGCATCGGGTCTCCGCCGCCGCCGGCGTTGAACAGACTGGCAACCCAGGTCGTGCCTGCCTGGAAGAAGGCCCAATCCGAAGTCGGTCCCCACAGAGCGAAGCCCGTGTAGGCAGCAAGGAGCGTGATCGGGATGGTCGCAACGTACGCGATCTTCTGGAGCACGCCGTACTTGGCCGAGATCGGGTGGTCCTTCTTGATGAACAGGTAGTACTTCACCCACGGCACCAGCTGGTGGCGGTTTGCCGCCTGCGGCAGCCAGTTCTTGATGTCCTTCTCCTGCTCACGCGTGTCCGGCATGACCGCGCTCTTCACGACGAAGGCGAGGATGATCCGGAGCGTGAGGTTGATGATCAGGACGAACATCCAGAAGAAGTGCGTGCCGCGGGCCACACTCATGAAGCCCGGGAAGATCGGGTAGTGGATGTAGAAGCCTGACAGGGTCAGGAACAGCATCGCGAGCAGGTTCACCCAGTGAGTGATGACGAAGGCCAAAGGATGGGCCTCTCGGTAGAGTTTGTGTGCCATCTACCTCTCCCCCCACTTGCGGGTGTAGACCATGCCCTGCTTGCCGGTTTTGCGTTCAGTCACGTGAACGCCGCACCCGATTCAAGGATCGAAGCTGCGCGCGATCCGGGCAGCTTCCATCGGGCGGGTCGGGTCGACGCAAGGAGAGCCGATGAGGGCCTCTTCCATCGGACCGCGGACCCCGGCGGCGTCGCGAGGGCTGATATCCCAGGTCGACGGCGTGCAGACCTGGTAGTTGGCGATCTTGCCGTCGGACACGTTCATCCAGTGGCCGAGAGCGCCGCGAGGAGCCTCCCACAGACCGGCACCCTTACCCTCGCTCTTCTCGAGCGGAGTGAAGAAGTCCAGTGCCTCGCCGCCCTTGATGGCGCCGATGAGCTCACCGGTCCACTCGAGGGCGAAGTCGGCGACAACAGCGGTCTCGAGGTTACGGGCCGCAACGCGTCCGAGCAGCGAGACGAGGACCTCAGGCTTACCTGCGGCACCGAGCTTCTCGAGCGTGGAGTCGACGATCGACTTGACTGGAGCCACACCGCGCAGATAGCCGACGATCATGCGAGCGAGCGGACCGACTTCCATAGCCTCGCCGTCGTAGCGAGGCGCTTTGGCCCACGAGTACTTGTCGTTGACGTCGTAGCCAGGGAACTTGACCGGCGGAACCGTCTCGCCATCGGCGGGGTTCAGCGCGCTCTTTCCCTCGGACAGCCAAGAGTGCTCGACGTACTCCAGCACCTTAGCGGGATCCGCGTCCTCAACAGTCAGACCCTTTTTGGCGAAGACCGCGCCGTTCGGCAGGTAGCGGCTTCCCATTTCCATCGACGGGTCGTTGAACACGCCCCACGCGAGGAAGTTGCCGTGGCCGCCACCGTAGCCGAGCGCGTCCGCGTAGAACGGCGCGATTGCGAGGGTGTCGGGGATCATCGTGCTGTAGACCCAGTCGCGAACGCGCTGGAAACGGAACAGCACATCGTCGAGCTTCTCCTCGGTCGGCACCCACGAGGTACCGCCGGGGATGGAGGTCATGAAGTGCGGGAACTTGCCACCCATAACGGCGATGACGCGAGCGGCCTCTGCCTGCATCTCGAGCGCCTCAAGGTAGTGCGCCACTGCGATCAGGTGGAGTTCAGCGGGCATCTCGGCAGCGTATGCAGGGTGGCCGAACCAGCCGTTGGTGAAGATGGAAAGCTGTCCACCCTCAACCAGCGTCTTCAGCTTGTCCTGGACTGCCTTGAAGTTGGCGGCCGAAGTACCGGCTGCCTCTGCCAGAGCGTAGGTATCCGCGATGTTCGCCTCAAGCGCCTTGGATGGATCGACGTAGTCGAGCGCCGCGAGTGTGTAGAACCACAGAATGTGGCTGTGCAGGTACTCGGCCGCCTCGATGAGGTTGCGGACGATTCGAGCGCCGTTCGGGATGGCCACGCCGAGCGCGTCCTCGGCCGACATGGTCGCAGCGTGGCCGTGAGAGATCGGGCACACTCCGCAGATGCGCTGCGCAATGTAGAAGGCGTCAGAGGGCTGACGGCCCTGCATCACGGTCTCCATGCCTCGGAAGAGGCCACCTGAGACCCAGGCATCGGTGATGACGCCATTGTCGACCTGACACTCGACACGCA
>DATHUB010000123.1:0-8597 GCA_035462695.1 Coriobacteriia bacterium
ATCGAACCGGCTCCGCCTCGGTCAGCTGCTGCGCAGCCTTCTGGGCAACCGGATCCTGATAGGACGATGCATCTACCGACTTGTTCGGGGTCGTGAATCCACCGGCCTCAACCCACGGCTGCCACGAATCGCCCTGCGCCAAATAGCTCACGAAGGAGCGGGTCGAAGCGTTGTCGTTGAAGACGACCACCGTATCGCCACTAACGGTCGCCGCGCCCTGATACTGCTCGTTCACGGCGGGGAAGTCGAAGAAGTCATAGTCCTCAATCGGCTTAAGGTCCTCGAACTGCGCCTCGATGAAGCCCTGCGTGAAAGCGCCGAGGAAGTACATGTATGCCCTCGGAGGATCCTGGAACGGAAGATAGGATCCGTCCTCGGGGCTTGTCGAGAGGATCGCTTCGGTCCCGCCCGGAACGTTCCCGTCGGTAGTGGCGATCTCGCCGAACTTCTCGAAAGCCGAGCGCACGGACGGGTCGGTCCATGGAATCTCGTGGTTGACCCACTGGTCGTACATCTCAGGGCCGCTTTCGCCGAGGTAGATTTCCTGGATCCAATCCGATCCCGGCCAGCCGCTCGCGCCGCCCTGCTCCAGCCCGATCGACCAGGGTGCTATGTCGCCGTCCTCACGGATCGTGTCCGTCAGGGTCGTGAGGTTCTCCCAAGTCTGAGGCGTTTCGTAGCCTGCCTGATCGAACTGTCTCGGGTTGTACCAGACGGTGCTCTTCGGCGACGCCTTGATCACGAGACCAACGAAGTCGCCGTCTACCGTGCCTTGATCGATCCAGTCTTGCGAGTAGTCCTGCCCGAGTTGGTCCATATCCAGCATCTGGTCCAGAGGCTGTAGCTGGGCCTTGAACGGCTGAATGAGCGCCGGGTTCGGCAGAATTGCGACATCAGGCGGATTGCCGCCCTGTACCCGGGCCCGGAGGATCGCAGAGAGATCACGGGTCCCCTCGAACTCCATGGTGCCGCCCGACTCATCTTGCCAGCCTGTCGCCACTTCGCGGAACGACTCGAGCTCGGTGCCTCCCCACACGCCCATAACGGAGACAGTGCCGACCTGCTCCTGTTCGCCACCTGTTCCGCCACGATCACCGCTCTGTGGACTGCAGCCCGTGCCAGCTACGGTAGCGACGAGCGCAATCCCAAGCAGGACAGCAAAGACTCGCCGTCTCATCTTGGTCACTCCCCTTTCGCCGAACATGCTTTGCGTGAGTGCTTCTTACCCGCGTTGCATAGAAATGGCTGCTGGGGAATTCTTCTTGCATGTCTCACTGCTCAGGATGGAATTGGCAAGACATAATCGACCGAGACCGACCCGAATCGTCCACGGCTAAAGTCTTCCCTGCTAGAGCGAGCGCAGCGTGATCGCGTGTAGCTCGGGCGCGGCCCCCATGCGAAGCGGAATACCCACAGTGCCGACGCCGTGACTCACCAGGACGGGCACGCCGCTCTCGACCCGCCAACCTGAGCGGTAGTACTGGCGAAACCGTGGCGGCACATGGAGCGCCCAAGAGCCGAACAGGATGACCTGGCCGCCATGCGTGTGTCCAGCCAGCGCGAGGTCGAACACGTCGGGCCTCTCGGCAAGCGCCTTGGTGAGCGCATCGGGATGATGGGCGACGAGTAGCGGGAACCCTTGCGGCGCGCCGCCCTGAGGCCCGGCGAGCGCCGTCGAAACGCTGGGGTGTCCTGTGTAGCTGTCTTCAAGGCCCACGACAGTCAGCGCCGAGTCCTTGACCCGAAACGTCTCGGTCGAGTTCTCGAGCAGCAGAATGCCGGCCGCGCTCAGTCCCTCGCGTGCGGCCGCAGCGCCCTCCCATACGTCGTGATTGCCGAGCACCGCCACCTTGCCGAGACGAGCCTCGAGACGGGCAGCTTCCGGATAGAACGCGGCAGCCCCGTTTGCCCTGCCGCCCACGTAGTCGCCGCCAAGCACCAGCAGGTCGGGCTCGAGGGCGTTGATGCTGTCGATGATCAGGCCCACCCGGCGTTGCGAGAGGAAGCGCCCCGCGTGCACGTCAGAGGCGAAGACGATACGAAGGCCCTCGAGGTCGCGCGTGACGCGGGGGCTCGAGAGTTCAACCTCGTCGACACGCAACCCCCTGACGACGCCGCGGATGCGGGAGAACCTCGCGAGTGAGGCTGTTCTGCCGTCGCCTTCGAGCGCTCCCGGCCGGCGCCAGGCACTCGGATTGGCTTTGCGGTCGCCCGTACTCTGCACGCTACCCCTCTACTCTCCGAAGACGGCGATCGCCTCGGCCATGAGTTCTCGTATGGGCAGCCCCTGGGGACAGATCTCCTCGCACTGGCCGCACTCCGTGCACACAGACGCCTTCCCCTCGACGCGCAGGTACCCGCTCGTCCACTGGTTCGGATCGTCCCATACCGCTGCCTTGTTGAGGGCGGCGATGACTCTGGGGATGTCGACGCCTGACGGGCAGGGCTGGCAGTAGCCGCACGCCGTGCAGTCGGCTTTGATCCGAGCCTGCATGAGGTCTCGTACCCGCTCGAAGATCGCCAGCTCCTCGGCCAAGAGCGACTCCGGCAGTGCCCGCTCGGCCACGGCGACGTTCTCGTCCACCTGTTCGGTCGCGTTCATCCCGGAGAGCACCAAGCTGACCCCCGGCTCGTTCCAGACATAGCGCAACGCCCATTCGGCTGCGGTGCGTCCGGCACCGGCTTCCGCAAACAGCGCCTTCAGCTCCTCGGGGACGTTCGCGAGCTTGCCTCCTTTGAGGGGCTCCATCACCACGACGCCCATGCCCTTATCGGCGGCGTAGCGCAAGCCTTCCTGGCCGGCTTGGTAGTCGACATCCATGTAGTTGTACTGCACCTGAGCGAAGCCCCAGTCGTACGCATCGACGATGCGCTTGAAGTCGGGCAGCTCGCCGTGAAACGAGAATGCCGGGAAGCGAATCAGCCCGCGTTCACGGGCCTCATCGAGGAACTCGAGTGCACCGAACTCCAGACAGCGGTCCCAGCTCTCCCCGTTGAGGCCGTGGAGCAGGTAGAAGTCCACGTGATCTGTACGAAGGCGAGCGAGCTGCTCGGCAAGAAAGGTCTCCATCTGATCCGGCGCTCTGAGGATGTGGACCGGCAACTTCGTGGTCAACAGCACGCGGTCGCGCCATCCACCCGATAGCGCCTCGCCGAGGAAGGGCTCGCTCTCGCCAGCCTGCCCGAACTCGCGGGCGTGATAGAAGTAGGCGGTGTCGACGTAGTTCACGCCGCACTCGATGGCGTGGTGGAGCAGCTCGGTCGCCGAGGGGTAGTCGATCTGGTCCGACTTGCCGTCGATGATAGGCAGCCTCATGGCCCCGAAACCGAGCGCCGAGACCTTCACGCCCGTCTTGCCGATGACCCGATACTGCATGCGCCCGCCACTCCTTCTTGCCGAGAAAACCCTTCCGAAACTAGTCCTTCAGCCTGTCGTAGTCCATTCGGCGCTCAACGCAACAGGCCGCCTCATGGGCGGCCTGCGAGTGATTCGTGGCGGGAGTGACGGGGCTCGAACCCGCGACCTCTGGCTTGACAGGCCAGCGCTCTAACCAACTGAGCTACACCCCCGTGAAGGGTGCCCGCGCGAGGCGGACAGCAGACGGGATTCTACCGACACGCTGGGCGCTTGTCCACAGTTGTCCCCGCCCTTTTCGAAAGGGTCGGCAAATGCTACTACTGTGCACTTGGTTAAGGTGCTGCCATGATAGAAGGCGACACCGACGAACGGGAACAACATCCCTATGGATTTCGACCCTTCCCCCAGCGAGCGCATTGCGAGCGAGCTGCGCGCGCACCTCGACGACGCGCTATCACGTCGCGACCGAGCATCGGCGGTCGAGCTGACACTGTATGCCGTACACGAGCGCGGTCTCGATATCGAGACTCTGTACGCGCGCGTGCTCGGACCGCTACTCGAAGACACCGGCGCGTCGTGGCAGCAGGGCGTCGAGCGGGTGTGGGAAGAGCACTTCGCGAGTGCTACCGTGCGGACGATCGTCGAGGGCCTCTACTCCGACGTCATGAAGGAGTCGGCCAGACGCCCCCGCCTCGGAAGCGTAGTGGTGTTGGCCTGCCCGCCCGGCGAACTCCACGATCTTGGCCTGAGGATGCTGACCGATCGGATGCAGCTCGCAGGCTGGGACGCCTACTTCCTCGGTGCGGACACGCCGGTCGAGGAGATCGCTGCGGCCGCCATCGAGATGCGGGCCGACCTCATCGCGCTCACTGCCGCGACCCACTACAACAGGCTCCTGTTGCGCGAGGTCGTCGACCGTCTGAAGCGTGAGGCTCCCGCCGCTCGCGTCGGCGTAGGCGGTCCTGCCTTCTCGGCAGATCCCGACTGGACGAGTGACGAGATCCTCACCGAGTGCAATCTCGGGCTCGTGTCCGCCGACGACCCCAGTTGCGAGGTGTAGCGAGTGCTATCGCTTCGTATCGCCTGGAGATTCCTGCGCTCGGCACCCGTTCAGTCGGTTCTCATCATCGCCGGCATCGCAGTGGGCATCTCGGCGCAGATCTTCGTGGGCTCGTTGATTCAGTCGCTGCAGGGCTCGCTCGTCGATCAGACGATCGGGTCGGCGCCTCAGGTCACCATTCAGGCGCTCGAAGAAGGAGACCCGGTCACGTACGACGACCGGATGGCCGAGGTGATCGAGAACGACGACAGGGTCGAGCCGGGAAGCATCGCCAAGATCCGCACAGTGTCGTCGCTCTACAGCGATGGAACGGACAGCGCCCCGCTCAATCTCATCGGGAGCACGATTGCGGAGCTGAACGGCATCTACGACGTCTCCAACCGAATCGAGGACGGCGAGGCGTCGCTTCGATCCGATGAGATCCTCGTAGGCACCGACTTCGCCGAGAAGTTCGGACTCGAGGTGGGTGACGACATTCGACTCACCTTCCAGAACGGTAACCCGTCGACCTTCTCTGTCGCCGGCATCTTCGATCTTGGAGCCGCCGCCTTCAACGAACGGCAAGCGTTCGTGAACCCGGACGTCCCGGCGTCGCTGCTCGGCTGGTCGAGCAACGAGTACTCGACGATCGACTCACAGCTCAACGAACCTTTTGCCTCGGCAGAAGTCGCGGCAGACTGGCGACGCGAACTCGCGGGCGTCGAGGTCGTCGAGTGGCAGGCCCAGAACGCCGACCTGCTGACCGCACTGCAGAGCCAGAGCTCGTCGAGTTACCTGATCCAGACGTTCGTGCTCGTCGCCGTGGCCCTTGGGATCGCATCAACCTTGGCTATCAGCGCGGTGCAGAAGACGCGTCAGATCGGCATCCTCAAAGCGATGGGAATGGCCGATGGCGCCAGCGGCCGCATCTTCCTCTACCAGGCGCTTCTCCTTGGAGGCATCGGCTCCTTGTCGGGTGTTGTGCTGGCTACACTCTTCATTTGGCTGTTCTCGTTCGTCCCGGTGAGTTTCGCAGTAGTGATGCAGCCTTGGTTCGTGCTCCTCTCGGCATCGATCGGGGTTCTCGTCGCGCTCGCGTCCAGTATCATTCCGATTCGGGGCACCTCGAAGCTCGATCCGATCGAGGTGATCCAGAATGGCTGACCTCCTCGTACGCGCCACGGCGCTCGACAAGATATATGGAGAAGGCGAAGCGGCGACCCACGCTCTGCGGGGGGTGACCTTCGACTTCGAAGAGGGCGAGTTCGCCTCGATCGTCGGCCAGTCCGGCTCTGGGAAGTCGACACTTCTGAATCTGCTCGGAATCCTCGACACCCCTACGTCTGGAACCGTGACATACCGTGGCCAGGACATCAGCGCGCTGCCTAAGCCCAAACGGGCGAAGCTGCGCGGGGAGCTCGTCGGCTTCGTCTTCCAGTTCCATTACCTGCTGCCGGAGTTCAGCGTGTTCGAGAACGTCGCGATGCCGTCGTTCATCACCGGCCGGCTCACGCAGGAGGAGATACGTCGCCGAGCCTTCGAAACGCTCGGCCTGCTCGGCCTTGAGGGTCTCGAGAGCAAGAACGCGAACCAGCTCTCCGGCGGACAGAAGCAGCGCGTGGCCATCGCGCGGGCACTCATGAACCGGCCCGCGCTGGTGCTTGCGGACGAGCCCACCGGCAACCTGGATACCGTCAACACCAACCTCGTCTACGACCTCTTCCGGAAGATCAACGCCGAGACGGGCACCGCGTTCCTCATCGTCACTCACGATCGCGGCGTGGCGCAACGCACCGACCGGATCCTCGAGGTGACCGACGGAGAGCTCGTGCAGGACATGCGCAACGGTTACGGCCCCGCAGCCCGCTAGGACGACGCGCGTACTCCACCATTCTTGTGCGCGGGAGCCGCTTTTCCAACGGATGACCGCCGGCTCATCAGCTGCGCAAGCCAGCCGAGCGATGGGTCGTCTTCCAGCAGCAGCCTCTTGAGCGACAGCGTCGCGGGGATCGCCAGCAGGGCGCCGAGCGGGCCGAAGACGAAGGCCCAGAAGACAACTGAGAAGACGACGGTGAACGGCGACAGGTTCAGCTCGCCGCTGAGCAGCCGGGGCTTGAGGATATTGCCGGTTGCCGAGTGAACGACGACGCATGCCGCGGCCAGTAGCAGTCCAAAGGGAAGCCCACGCTCGAGCGAGACCAGAACGACCGGCGGTACGAGCGCGGCCCAGAACCCCAGATAGGGCACGAAGCTCAGGACGGCGAGCAGCATCCCCCATAGCAGCGCAAAATCGACGCCGAGCGCGACGAAGAGCAGCGTGCAGCCGGTTGCTACGACCAGCCCAGCGATACCCGTGATCTTGAGGTAGCTCCGTACGTCGCCCGAGAGGCACTTCAGTCTGTCCACGGCGTTCTCGGTCATTCGCTCGAGAACGGCGGTCTTCTCCTTGAGCGCCAGGGCGTCGGCAAGCATGAAGGCCGCAAGCAACACGACCAAACCGAGGCCAGAGGTGGCCGCCAGCCCAGCCTCTACCGCCGTCAGCGCGATCTCCAAGTTGTCTCCGGCACGCTGACGCACGATCTGCTCGGCCTCCGCGACCTGGATTCCGGAGGGCAACAGCAGGGTGTTCGCCTGCCGCGAGACATCGTCGGTCCTCCCGGCGTATCGCGGTAGTGCCTCGGCAAAGCCTGCGACAGCGACGCCGATCAAAGCCACCAGGCCGAGGATGATCGCCATGACGACCGCGAGGGTCGCGAGGTACGCGCCGATCTTGCCGACGTACTTGCGGAGCGCGCTTTGGAGCGGCATGACTGCTACGGCGAGTAGCACGGCGATGAGCGCAGGAGCCACGACCGAGGCCGCTTGCCGCATTCCCGCCACGACGATCACGAACGCCGCGCCACCCACTGCCGCACGCAGGGCGGGCGACTCGGGGCGGGTCTCGGCGTCCATGTGCTCCTCCTACGCGTCACCCGCTTCTTGCGGTGAGCCGTCGCCGTCGTCGACGACGATGCCGTCGCGCATCCTGATCGTACGATCGCAGCCGGCCGCGACCTCAGGGTTGTGGGTGACGATAAGGAAAGTGGTACCCCTTTCCTGGTTCACCTTGCGCATCATCGCGACGATCTCTTCGCTTGTCGCCGTGTCGAGATCGCCGGTGGGCTCGTCGCCCATGACCACGCCCGGGTCGTTGATAAGCGCTCGAGCAATGGCGACGCGCTGCTGTTGGCCGCCGGAGAGCTCGCTCGGGACGTGCCGCATCCTGTCACCCAGACCGACCTCGTCGAGAAGTTCGCGCGCTCGAACGAGCGCATCCGATCGTGAGATGCCGGCGTACTCACCGGCGAGCGCGACGTTCTCTTCCGCCGAGAGGGTCGGAATGAGGTTGAAGCCTTGGAAGATGAAGCCGATCTCGTTGCGGCGCACGCGCACGAGTTCGCTTCCCGGCAGGATGTCGACCCTGCGGCCATTGAGCCACACCTCGCCACCGTCTGCCACGTCGAGGCAGCCTGCGATGTGCATGAAGGTCGACTTGCCCGATCCGGATGGCCCCATGATCGCAGCCATCTCACCGCGGGTTATGTCGAGCGTCGCGCCACGCAGGGCATCGACGAAGTTGTCCTTGCCGAGGACGTAGCGCTTGCGCAATCCGATTCCTCGGATGATGCAGTCGCGTCCCTCGGCATCGAACGCTTGGCTCTCGAGCGATCCGTAGAGGCGGTCGGCGATCTCCATGGGACGCTTACTCATAGCGCAGCGCCTCCACCGGGTTGAGATTCGCGGCATGCCAGGCCGGATAGAGCCCGGCAAGCGTGCCGAGGCCGACAGCGAACACGAGCGAGCCAATGAGCAGCCGCGTTGTAACGAGGAACAGCGCGTTGCCGCTTACGGCGCCTGCGGCATTTCCGCCCGCAGTGACCAGCAGGCCGAGTGCGAGCCCCGCCACGCCGCCGATGAGCCCGATCACCGCCGACTCCGCGAGGAACTGGGCCATGACCTGGAAGTTGCTCGCGCCGATGGCCTTGCGAACTCCGATCTCACGGGTTCTCTCGGCGACCGACATCGTCATCGTGTTGATGACCGACAGACCGCCGACTAGCAGAGAGATTGCGGCCACGGCGTAAATGATCGAGGTGAAGATCTGGAGCGGCTCTTTGACGGAGCGTTCGAACTCGAACGGCGTCATGGCATCCACGTTGT
>DATHUB010000124.1:0-2429 GCA_035462695.1 Coriobacteriia bacterium
TTCAACTGGAATGAGATGCGCTCGATCGCGCATTTCCTGGGACGGCTGCTATACGGGATCGCGCTCGTGATGCTGCTCCCGCTGGCCACCGCACTGGTCTTTCGCGAATGGGATCCCGCGTTGGACTACGTGGTGGGGATCAGCGCAACTGCGTTCGTCGCCACGCTTCTGGTGAATCTCGGAGGCGACGCTCGCAACCTCTCACGTCGTGAGGCGCTGATAATCTCAGGACTCGCATGGCTCACCGCAACCGCACTCGGTGCGCTGCCCCTGGTCCTTTCCGGGCATTATGGCTCGTATCTCGACGCGGCATTCGAGGCGGCGTCCGGGTTCACGACTTCCGGCCTCACTCTCACACAGAACGCGGATCATCTAGCCAACGCCCACAACATGTGGCGGCACTTGACGCACCTGCTCGGCGGGCAAGGCATCATCGTGGCGGCGGTCTCTCTTGCCATCGGGATCAAAGGAGGGGCCTTCTCCCTCTACTTGGCAGAGGCGCGTGACGAGCAGATTCTGCCTAACGTCGTACACACCGCACGCTTCATCTGGTTCGTGACAGGTACTTACGTCGTGCTCGGTACGTTGGCGCTCACCGTCGTCGGGCTCTGGCACGGAATGAGTCTTGACCGCGGGTTCTTGCACGCGTTCTGGCTGACGATCGCCGCTTACGACACCGGTGGCTTCGCCCCTCAGTCACAGAACATGCTCTACTACCACAGCGCTCTGTTCGAAGTCGTCACTGTGGTGGCGATGCTCGCCGGGACTCTGAACTTCAATCTTCACGCCGACATGTGGCGCGGCGACAAGGGCGAGATATTCCACAATCTGGAGGCTCGGACTCTGGCGGCGAACGTTCTCATTCTCACGGCCTTCACTGGCGCGGCAATGGGCGCTTCGAGGTGGTTCAGCGGGCCGGCTGAGATCGTGCGCAAAGGCGCGTATCACATCATCTCCGCCAACAGTGGCACGGGGCATCAGACTCTCTACACTGCCCAATGGGCCGATGTGGGACCGGGTGCGTTCTACGCAGTCATTCTGGCAATGGCTTTTGGTGGAATGATGTCGTCGACTGCCGGCGGCATCAAGGCGATGCGAATCGGACTGATGATCAAGGCCGTAGTGCTCGAGATCCGACGCGTCTTGTCGCCGCACACCGCGGTCGTTCGGATCAAGTTCCATCACCTCACTGACCGTCAGTTGACACCGGAGCTCGTCGCCGGTGCGCTCATGATGTTTGCGCTCTACATCGTCACCTACATCACGGGTGGACTGATCGGTGCGGCCTACGGCTACCCGCTCGACCAGGCCCTGTTCGAGTCCGTATCGGCCGCAGCCAACGTGGGCCTTTCCACCGGAATCACATCTCCCACGATGCCGACCGGTCTGAAGATCCTCTACACCGCGCAGATGTGGTTCGGGCGACTCGAGTTCTTCACGCTCCTCGCGCTGGTCGTAGCCATCTTCACCACCGGAGTACCTCGCAGGACCCGAGCATGAGACGGATCACAAGCTGCCTTCTAATCGCCGCCTGCGTGGCGTGGGCTTCGCTACCGAGCGGTGCTTTCGCGGCAACCGCGCCCCTCTCTCCGGCCCAAGTCGTGGCGCTCGACAACGGGAGTGACGGATCCACCGTCACGGTCAGGGGCGAGGCCTTGGGTGAAGTGCTTCGCGCGCAGGGCGGAGGCTCGTGGCTGAACGTGCTCGGAGACGGAGTCGCCATCGGACTGTGGGGCGACACGCAGCTATACTCTCCGGTCGAGGAGTTCGGCGACTATCACTGGCGAGGGGCGCTCGTCGAGGCCACCGGCGTGTACAACGTCGCGTGTGACCAGCACGGTGGCGACCGGGACGTTCACATCACACGGCTTTCGGTAATCGAGCCTGGCGCTCGTATCGAGCGGCCCGTGCATCTATGGAAGCTCGTGGTCGGGGCTGCCATCGCTTCTGCGACGGCGCTGCTCTGGCTCCGGGGGCGCCGCAGGCGAAGCGTCTACTAGCGCTGTTCTCGGAGTGAATGAGCCCGGGCCGGCAGTGGTTCACTCGTACTTCCCTTGCGCTGGCGGAATCCATATCGCCGTTCTCTAGCGGGTACGAACCCGTACGTGAGGAGGCGAAGGATGTACCGAATCGAGACCGGAGCCCTGCCTATCCTGGTTTGGGGCGCCACCATCGACGAAGCCACTCTCGAGCAGGCGCAGCACCTCGCGGCCCTGCCTTTCGCGTTCGACCACATTGCGCTGATGCCCGACGCGCACGTCGGCTACGGCATGCCCATCGGCGGCGTCATGGCAGCGAGAGGGCAGGTGATTCCGCACGCCGTGGGTCTCGACATCGGCTGCGGGATGCGGGCTTGGCGAACCGGCATCCACCTTTCTGAGTTCCTCGCTATGCGCGACCGTGTCCTGAACGACATTCAGCGGTCGGTT
>DATHUB010000125.1:0-11969 GCA_035462695.1 Coriobacteriia bacterium
CTTCATCCGCTGCGGGCGCCGAGGCGATGAGCGCGAATCCTGAAGCCGAGACGACCGAGATCACGAGCAGACGTGCGATGATCCTGAGAAATCGCCGGTTCATCCGTTGTCTCCCTCAATTTGTGAGCACGACGAGGATGATTGTAGCAGGCAAGAGCATCCAGCGGCTAAAGAATCTGCACGCATGCCTGCTCAGACGCGCTGTCAGCGTATCTGCACTCGCTTCGAGACGACGACCCCAGAAGACTTCAGCGGCTGATCCCTCGATCCGAGTGGATCAGAGGCGTCGTACTCGAAACGGCCAAGTTCTCCCCGGTCGGCGTGAAGTGTCACGACGACCTCAGAGCCGAGGGGCGCGTGGCGGTCGAGCACGAGGTCGATCTCCTGCGACTCGCCCGCCGGCCTCAGCACACGAGCGAGCTCGGCGCCGGGCAGTCCGTCCTCGACCAGATTGACTGACACCCACGAGGGTTCAGGTGTGAGCAGATAGCGAAGACGGATTCTGCGACCCAACGCCTGCTCGTCGTCGACCATCATAAGAGCGCTGTTTGGCGCTACCTCGGCACCGTATCCCCCAAGCGATGTCACCGACTCGATCGGCGAGCGGTTCACGAAGACGGGGCCATCGGGGTCTCGACGCGCGTCTTTGGGGTCGAATTCGAAGACTCGACTCTTGCCGCGATCGACGTGAAGCGCCACGCGCACCTGCGCGCCTTCGGCTGCGTTGAGCTTGAGCGCCACATCGCGGTTCTCGCCTTTCCTCACCCACACGCTTCCCAGCACCGCCCCTGGGGAGACAACGGAGCGCGCGACCACCCAGCCATCAGCCGGCGCCACCACACGCGAGAACGTGAGCGAACCCGTCGACTCCGCCCCGCTCATCACCTCGATCTTCGAGCTCCCTGGCGCGGCGACCACGCCGTCGACCATTCCGGAGGCCTCCGAACCGCCCATGCCCATTCCGGAGGCGGGCGGAGCCGCGGGAGCCGCTGGCTCGTTGCTACAGCCGGACAGCAGCAACAACACCGTCCACAAACCGAGAGCCAGGGCGAGACACCTTCTGCAGGTAGTGTGGCGCATCCTCATCCCAGCTTGCGCTTCAGCACCTGGTTGACGACACCCGGGTTCGCTTGGCCGCGCATCTCCCTCATCACCTGACCGACGAAGAAGCCGATGAGCCCGACCTTGCCGCCTTCGTAGGCCGCTACCTCGTCGGGGTTGGCCGCGAGCACGCGGTCGACGACTTCTTCGATGGCTCCCGTGTCCGAGACCTGCTTCATCCCCTTGAGCTCCACTATCGCGCCGGGCGCGTCTCCTGACGCGGCCATCTCGGCGAAGACCTCCTTCGCCTGCTTGCCGGAGATGGTCCCGGCCTCAACCAGCTCGACCAGCTCGGCGACCATGCTCGGCACGATCTTCGAGTCCGCGACGCCCAGACCCTCGGCGTTGAGGTGTGCCGAGAGATCGTTGAGCATCAGGTTGCTGATCGCTTTCGCGCTCTTCGCACCGGCGAGTGTGACAGCCGCTTCGTAGAACTCGGCCATGTCGAGGTCCCCGGTAAGCACCGTCGCGTCGTGCACCGGCAGACCGTAGTCGCGGGTGAATCGGAACTTCTTGGCATCGGGCAGCTCGGGCAGGCGCTCTCGCACCTTGTCGATGAACTCGGCCGTGAACTCGAAGGGCACCATATCCGGCTCAGGGAAGTAGCGGTAGTCGTGCGCCTCTTCCTTGCTCCGCAGCGAGCTCGTGCGCTTGGCTCCGACGTCCCAATGTCTTGTCTCCTGCACGACTCGGCCGCCCTGCTCGATCTCGTCGACCTGCCGCACTATCTCGTAGGCGACGCCGTCGTGCAGCGCCTTGAAGGAGTTCATGTTCTTGATCTCGGCCTTCGTGCCGAGTTCCGTCTCGCCGCGGCGGCGGACGCTCACATTCGCGTCGACGCGCATCGAACCTTCCTCCATGTTGCAGTCCGAGATCCCGAGGGACAGCCAGATCAGACGCAGCTTCTGAGCGAACCGGCGGGCCTCTTCGGGCGTCCGGATGTCCGGCTCACTCACGAGCTCGATGAGCGGAGTGCCCGCACGGTTGAAGTCGACGAGGGAGTGCGTGGCGCCCGCGATGCGTCCCTCCGAGCCACCGACGTGGATCATCTTGCCCGTGTCCTCTTCCAAGTGGATCCGAGTGATCCCGATGCGCGTCGTGTAGCCTTCGTCGCCGACTTCCACCTCGGGGGCAGTCGCGGCATCCAAGCGCTGCTTTGCGGCGTCACCCTCGACGTCGACGAGAACCGTTCCCCACTCGCAGAAGGGCTTGTCGTACTGAGAGATCTGGTAGTCCTTCGGCATGTCGGGATAGAAGTACTGTTTGCGGTGGAACTGGCTCCACGTGGCAATCCGGCAATCGGTAGCGAGTCCGCAGAGTACCGTTGCCTCGACGGCGGACTGGTTCGGCACCGGCAACGCTCCAGGCATGCCGAGACAAACGGGGCACACCCGCGTGTTGGTCTCTCCGCCAAAGGCCACGGCACAGCCGCAGAACATCTTCGTGTTCATGGATGTGAGCTCGGTGTGAATCTCGAGGCCGATCACGGCCTCCCACTCCTCGAGCACTTCGAGCAGGCGGTCCTTCGCCATGGGGCGGCTCGCTCCTCTTCAAATCGGTACGGCGCCAGGCGCCGGGCAGCAGTCACGTAAAGACGTACGCGCACGATTCTACCCGAGGGCCCTGCTCGGCGGGCGTGGGCCCAGCACCCGCGACCGCCACAGGGCAGGATGTACGGCTTCCCGCGGGTATACAAGCCCCAGACTCATACGGCTGCCGAAGGAGCGTCACATGACCACTGACACCAAGATCCCTGTCATCCCGCCTGCGGAAGAAACCGCGACGTCAGCGTCACTGCCAGCCACCGAGGAGGGCGCCCAGACTCTGATCGGGGCGTCCGAGCGAACCGTGGAGGTGGACAGGCTCGAGGCGTCTCTCTCGGCGATCGCCTCGGCGAAGACGGGCTCTCTCGAAGCGACGGGCAGCGCGATCGGCATGGCCAACGTCGCGGGCGACAGTGACATGAAGCTCTCGGCCGCGGCACTGGTCAACGCGAAGGGCGACGCGAGCTTCCACCAGAGCTACGCAAGCGCCTTCATTGCGGGCAAGGACGTGTCGGTCAGCCAGGGCGGGTCACCCGTCGTGATCGCCCGGACGATCACGTTCGAGCAGGCCGGCAGCGCGGTCGCAGTCGCGAGCAGCGTCAGTGTGAGGCGCGGCTTCGTCGGCCTCCTGCTCTCGGGCGATGCGGACATCTCCGACGACTCGAAAGTCCTGATGACGGGCCGGAGCGTTCTCATACTCGCCGCCGCTGTTCTCGGCGGATTCGCCTTCGTGGCAATCGCCATGGCATACAGCGCGAGCCAGGTGACCAGCTGGCGCCCGAACATCTCGCTGCCGAGCTGGGCTCACCGCAACGGGTAGTAGTAGCGGCAACCACGCATCATAGAAGGGGCTTTCACGGGACGGCGACCGCCAGCACCCCCGGACCGCCCTGAACCGGTTCGAAGTACAGGACGTAAGAGCCCCCCGCATCCGGAACGGCGAACTCCAGGGTCACCGTGCGCTGCTCCCCGTTCGGAACGGTGGCGGCGCCGTGCAACGCTGCCCGTTGCTTCTCGAGCGGCTCGTAGGCCCGGCCTTCGCCGTCCTCCAGTCGCCAGTCACTGCGGATCACCGTGAGAGAGGACTGCCTGTCCTGTCGCAGCTGAACCCCAAGGCGCAGCCTCGCCGTACCGTCTCGCCCCTTGCCGTCGTCGCCGGGCTCGGTGGCCCCGGCGCCGTCTGGGCTCCCCGTCTCAGCGATGGCGCGGACGATGACCATCCAGTCCCCCACAGCCGCAGGCTGCCCGATGCTTCCGATCGTGTTCTGGCCTCCAGGGATGTCCGTCCCCGGCGGAGTGGTCGTGCCGATGCTGTCACCGCCGGGCCTCGGTCGCGTTCCCGATTCCCCAGAGCAGCCGACAACGGCGCCCGAAACCGCGGAAACGACCAGTGCGACGGACGTCAACTGGCGAAGCAGTCGGCCGTCTGCGGGCGAACTCATCCGGGTCTCCCCTCCACACCCCCGACGGGACGTGACGGGTTCCTACCCAGTAGAACGGCTCGGCGTACGCCCTATTGTCTGGCTACTACGGCGATGACGGGGAGGCGCAGCATCCATGCTGTTGCCGCATCTGGGAACTGTCCGAAGACCTGCCCTCCGGGGTGCTCGGCAGTGGCGACCTCGACGAAGACAGGAGTGAACCCTGCCGAGCGGACTGTCTTGCTCGCCTCCTCAGAGGTGAGGCCGTTCAGGCTGGGCACCGGGGCGCTCGTAGCGGCGCCCTTCGAGACCAGCAGACCGACCTTCGCGCCCTTCGCAGTACGCGAGTTCGCGAGCGGCATCTGTGCGATCACGCGGCCCTCAAGCACGGAGGGGTTGCTCACCTCCCGGACAGTCGGCTTCAGCCCTCTCTGCTTCAGCTCCTGGACGGCGGCGGAACGCTTGTCACTCACGACGTTGGGCACGGTGACCGCGGTGACGCCCGCGCCCTCGGAGACCGCATACTGAACCACACCGTCGTAGGGGATGAACGACTCCGGGCTCGGCGACTGCGTCATCACGACGCCGGCCGAGACGCTCGCGTTGAAGGAGCGATAGCCGACGTACCTCAAGTCCGACGCATCCAGCAGAGCCTCGGCATCGGCCTCTTTGAGACCGGTGATCGTCGGGACACGAAGCTGTGTCGGTGCGGGGCCCTTGGAGACAGCGATCGCGACGAGCGTTCCAGGCTGCAACTCGGCCCCGGCGGTGGGAAGTTGACTGACGACTGTCTCGGCCGCCGCGGTCGCCGCGAACGATTCGACCCTGAAGGCAACAAGCCGCTGCTCGGCGAGGGTAGCGGCCGCGGCATCAGCCGTTTGGCCCATGACGTTCGGGACCTTCGCACCTTTCGGAGAGGCCGCAAGAACGATCGCTACTGTTCCGTTCGGTTTGAGCTGGGTGAATGCGACCGGGGACTGTTCGACTACCGTCCCCGGGGGAGCCGTCTCGGTGGGTATCTCGGTGACCTTTCCGAGCCGCAGGCCTGCGTCGTTGATCGCCTGCACGGCCGGAGCGGGCAGCTTGCCGATGACGCTCGGAACCGCGATCGGCCGGGCCGTCGTGTACCACCAGGCGTAGCCCACGGCTGCAGCTGCGATGAGTACACCTGCCGCCAGACCGACCCACACCCAGGCATTGGAACGGCGCTCGGGGCCCATGTCGACCTCGGACGCGAGCTCTTCATCAGTCTGCTGAGGATCGAGCGGCTCCAGCACGGCGGTCTGGGAAAGCGCATCCTCTGCCGGCACCTGAGCGTCAGCGTCATACTCATCCGAACTCAGCGACGTGTCCGGGCCCTCGACGGGCAGGTCACCCTCATCGTCCGAGAGGGACTCCTCGATCGCAGCAAGCTCGCCGGTCAGCTCGCCGGGTGCGGTCGACGCTTCAGCTGAGGAGTCGCCCGCAGGTGGCTCCTCCACACTCGGCTCGCCCGATGGCGGCTCCTCGACCGGAGGCGCGGGCGGCGTGGGAGGCTCTTCGATCGGCGGCTCAGCGGGGGTCGGTGGCTCCTCGACCCGCGGCTCTTCGCTCGGAGCATCTCCCCCGAACCGATCGTCCGGATCCGGCCCATTGGGCATCGGCTCTCGAATCTCCTCTGACATCCTTCGTCCTCCCAGTCGCGACGTGTCTCGATTCTACTTGACTGCCGCTCTCGCCCGCAGGATCAGCCAATACGGGGGCGTTTCATCCTCCAAATGCTAGTCGCGGGCGCGTCCTCCTCGGCCACACGCCTGCGGACCGGCTTGCCGAGCAACTGCAATGCAGGGGCCGCCGATATCGCGTAGAAAGGCTGACGTGAGCGGAATACATGAGCTGAACGGGTATATTTGTGAGTGATTTCCAGTTGCAGGGAGGCGACCGCATGGCCGAAGAGAAGAAGCGCGATGTGCCGTTCGACGTCGCAGGGATGATGGAAAGCGCATTCCTGATCGGTGTTGGCGCTCTCGAGATCACCCGTGAGAAGTCGGGCGAGATCGCCGACGATCTGATCGAGCGCGGCAAGCTCTCGAAGTCGGACGCGAAGGACGTTGCTCAGAAGATGACCGAGGTCGCCGAGAAGCAGCAGGAAGTGGTGCGCTCGACGGTCGCACGGGAGACTGACCGCGCCATGAAGACCGCGGGCGTCGCCACCAAAGAAGACCTCGACGAGCTGCGCGGAGAGATAGCCGAGCTTAAGGCTTTGATCACCGCCATGGCTGCCGGCGGTACCACCGCCCCGGCAGGCGAATAGCGCGGCGACGGACTTCTCGGCAGTGCCGCCTTACAAGCACCTCCAGAGATACAGGGAGATCGTTGGGGTCCTCGTCGACGAGGGCCTCGACAGCGTCGTCGATGCCGCCGGGCTTCGTCGCTTCGCCCCGGTATCCGGACGCCTTGGCGGGACACGGAAGCATCCTGAGCCTGTCCCTGTTCGCCTTCGGCACACCTTGGAGCGCCTCGGGCCTGCGTTCGTCAAGATCGGACAGGCCGCCTCGACGCGCTCGGACGTAATCCCGGAGGCTTTCACCGACGAGCTGCGCAAGCTGCAAGACGAGGTGGCGCCCTTCCCCTTCGCTCAGGTGCGCAAGGTGCTGGAGGCGGAACTCGGCGCGCCGTTGTCGGAGATCTTCCAGTCGTTCGACGAAGAACCGCTCGCGTCTGCTTCACTCGGCCAGGTGCACGCCGCCGTGCTGCCCGACGGCACCGAGGTTGCCGTGAAGATACAGCGGCCGGGGGTCCGAGACGTCGTTGAGTGTGACCTCGACATCCTGATGCGGCAGGCGAGATTCGTCTCTCAGCACTCTGAGCTGGCGGGCCGCTACGACGTGGTTGAGATCTCCGACGAGTTCGCGAACGCCGTTCGCAACGAACTCGACTACATGACGGAAGCCTCGAACGCCGAGCGGCTCGGCTCGCTGTTCGTCGACGACGAGACCGTCTATTTCCCAGGCGTCTACTGGGAGTTCACAACCTCACGCGTCCTGACCCTCGACCGTATCGAGGGCGTCCGAATGAACCGGCCCGACCTGCTCGACGCGGAGGGCTTCAATCGGTCGGAACTCGCCCGCCGAGGCATCTACTCGTATCTCGAGCAGATCTTCTCGCACGGGTTCTTCCACGCCGACCCACACCCCGGGAACCTGTTCGCGATGGCTGATGGCCGGGTGGCATTCACCGACTTCGGCCGGATCGGAACGATCGGGAAGGTCGGCCGAGACCAACTCGCTGACCTCTTCCTCGCAATCGTCGACGACGACGTGGGACTCGCGGTAGACACCCTGGTCTCCGCCGCGGGTTCGCCCGGCGACATCGACGTGCAAGATCTCGAACGCGAGGTCTCGCGACTCATTACCAAGTACTACAACAAGTCGCTGAAGGAGGTACGTGTCGGAGAGCTGATATCAGAGGTGCTCGCGCTGGTGCGCGACCACCACCTGATCCTTCCCTCCGAGCTGGCGATGTTGCTTGCGACGCTCGTGGTCCTCGAGGGACTGGGCACTCAGCTCGACCCTGACTTCGACTTCGTAGCGGTCACCGCCCCCTTCGCGCGCCGGATCATCGATGAGCGCTTCGAACCACACTCCGTTGCGCGCACTCTGGCCCAGTCGCTACGGCGCTTCAGCCGGCTGGCAACGGAGCTGCCTGAGTCGATGACCCGGTTCATGCGGCGAGCCGGCTCGGGAGAGTTCCGGATCGCCGTCTACCCCACGGGCTTCGATCCGATTCTCAAGCGGCTGGAGGAGGTGGCCAATCGGATCGCCTTCGCTCTCGTGGTCGGCGCATTCGTGGTTGGCCTCTCGATGCTCCTTGACGACACGCCCAAGCCCGATTGGTTCCTGTGGGTGGCCCGTTTCGCGCTGGCGGCGGCCCTCGGCGTGGGGAGCTGGTTCTTCATCTCGATCATGACTACCCGGTACCGACGCCGCTAGCTGCACCGACGCACATCTGGTCGGCTTGACGCGCTGTCGCTCACGCATTGAACGTCCCTCGCCTCAAGTAGTAGCCCCCCTTATGCCGACACTCCCCCTTGGAAGCTTTTCGGGGGAGAGGGACGACGATGGGCATTGCGAGGGTCGCAGTGAGTGAGGACAAGGACGGGCGAGCTGTCTCGCGCGTCTTCGCCTGGGCATTCTGCGCCCTGATCGTCCTCGGTGCGGCCGTCATGGCCTTCGACGCCTCAGGCGCGAACGCGCAAACCTCCACGCTGTATACCGTTCAGCAAGTCTCAAACAGCTCCACTCACTATCGCGCATGGGTTATCGACGCCCGGCAGAACGAGATGGATGAAGCGAGCGACGACCCGATGGCCGGTGCGGAGCTGCTCACCACAGACCACAAGCCCGTACAGACGGGACGCAACCTCGAGCTGGTCGCCCTGGTCCATGAGCCGGACGGTGAGCCCGTCCAGTACGCGGACGTGCTGTTCGAGTGGTCGGACTCGCGCGGAAAGGTCACGCTTCGCGACTCGACCGACTACCGCGGTGTGGCGCAGGTGCACCGGTGGGTGGCAGCCAGTGAGCGAGGGCACACCACAACCGTGCGGGTGAGCGTCGAGACGCCCACGTGGAGCGCGAACCGCTGGGCCTGGTTCGTACCGCGCTAGCGCGGCCTGCGGCGGTTCGAACTCGAGCTCCTGATCGCTCCCTATCCCAGCGCCTTCACCGTGGGGGGCTTCGTGTCGAACCCGATCACTTCTTCGAGCGCGGCTGCTGCGCGCAGTATCTTTGACTCGGCGAAATGGTCGCCGATGAGCTGCAGCCCCACGGGAAGCTTCGTCTCGGCCCCCAGTCCAATCGGCATCGACACTGCGCAGTTGCCCGCAAGGTTCACCGGAATGGTGTAGATGTCCGAGAGGTACATCGAGAGCGGGTCGCTCGCCTTCTCCCCGATCTTGAACGCCGTAGTCGGCGACGTCGGCGTGAGCAGCACGTCGTAGTCGGCGAACGCCTTCGCGAAGTCCTGTGCGATCACGGCACGGGCCTTCTGTGCCTGACCGTAATAAGCGTCGTAGTAGCCGGCAGACAGTGCGTACGTGCCGAGCATGATGCGGCGAATGCTCTCCGGTCCAAAGCCCTCCGCGCGCGAACGCATGTAGAGGTCGAGAACATTCTCGGCGTCAGCCGCGCGGTGGCCGTAGCGGATACCGTCGAAGCGGGCGAGGTTCGAGCTCGCCTCGGCGGGGCCGATGATGTAGTAGGCGGACAGGCCGTGCTGCGCCGCAGGAAGCGTGACCTCGCCGACTGTGGCGCCGAGCCCGCGCAGAGCATCGGCCGCTGCCGCAACCGACTCGCGTACCTCGGTCGAGCAGCCTTCCATCTCGAGCATGTCGGTCACGAGGGCGACCCGCAGACCCTTCACGCCGTCGCGCAGGCCTTCGGTGAAGTCCTCGGCGGGGCGCGTGACGCTCGTTGCATCCATCGGATCGGCCCCGCAAATCGCATTGAGCGACAGTGCGGTCTCCTCGATCGTCTTGGTGAACGGACCGATCTGGTCGAGGGATGACGCGAAGGCGACGATGCCGTAGCGCGAAACCCGCCCGTAGGTCGGCTTCATGGCGACAACGCCGCACAGCGCGCCGGGCTGGCGGATCGATCCGCCGGTGTCGCTTCCGAGGGTGATGACGGCCATGCCCGCACTCACCGCGGCAGCCGAGCCGCCGCTGGAGCCGCCGGGCACCCGTTCGAGGTCCCAAGGGTTCCTCGTCGGGCCGAACGCCGAGTTCTCGGTCGAGGAACCGAAGGCGAACTCGTCCATGTTGAGCTTGCCCACGGGGACGGCCCCGGCCTCGAGCATGCGGTGCACGGCCGTGCAGTCGTACACGCTTCGGTAGTTCTCCAGGATCCTCGAGGAGCAGGTCGTGTTGGTTCCGATGAGGTTCATGTTGTCTTTGAAGGCCACCGGTACGCCGGCGAGCCTTGGAAGCTCGTCAGGCGAGGCGCCACTGCACACCATGTCGTCCACGCGTTCGGCGGCCGCGAAGGCGAGTTCGGGCGTGACTTGGTTGAACGCATGCACGTCGCCGTCGATCGCCTCGATGCGAGCGAATGCGGACTCGGCCGCCTCGCGTGCTGAGAAGTCGCCTCTGATGATTCCGTCGCGTATCTCGGTGGCGTTGAACGATGAGAGGTCGATCACCTGGCTCATCCCTCCTCGCTCACGCCGACGATCCGAGGAATCTTGAACGCGCCGTCCTCAGCGTCGGGTGCATTGAGGAGTGCGTCTTCTCGGGAGAGCCCCGGACGCCGGACGTCTTCCCTCGTCTGGTTCACGAGCGGAATCGCGTGCGTCATCGGCTCGACTCCCTCGAGATCCAGCTGCTGGATGGTATCGATATGGCCGAGGATGGAGTTCAGCTCGACACGGAGCGTCTCCACCTGCTCGTCTGTCAGCGCAAGCCGGGCGAGCATCGCCACATGGCGTACCTCGGACTCGGAAAGGGCCATGGAGAAGTCCTCTCGGAAAGGATGTCTGGCGTGGTGCCTGGACTCGAGAAAGCAGTCGCGGCAACGGCACACATCATACCCGAGGCAGGCACCGGTCGTTCGCGCACCGCATCGCGCAGAGCACTACCCAGCGGGCAACCAGAATGCGGCCGCGACGACCACTCCGTTGTAGAGCACGTGCAGCGCAATCGCCGGCCACATGCTGTTTCGCGTGTGCGCGAGCCACCCTAGAGCACAGCCGAGCACGAACGTGGGCACGATGACCCAGGCCGTCAGGTGGTATGCCGAGAAAAGCGCAGCCGAGCCGAGAACCGAAGGCCACAGCCCGAAGCGCCCGAAAATCGCTCCACCGATCACCTCTCGAAAGGCGAGCTCCTCGACGAAGGGTCCGACCAGCACGACCATGAGTACAGCCAGTACGAGCCCCAGTCCCCCACCTCCGAACACGCCGGTGAGCGCCTCCGAAGCGGGAGGCAACCAGCCCACGCCTTGGGAGACGGCCCCCCAGGCGGTCGACACGACCCGCGTTCCCAACAACAGCAACGCGACGAGTCCCGCCGCACCCATCCCCTTTCGCAGATCGAAAGACGCGGGCTTCAGGCGGAAGGCCTTCGCGAGGTGCAGTCCCTTGCGATGCGCGAGGAACGCGAGCAGTCCGATCTGAATCGCGTAGAACACGCCGAGGACGAGCGCGCGCGACGCGACGCGGCCCGAGGCCGGCATAAGCGAAACGGCGGCAGAACCGAGAACGGCCTCCTTCGCGAACATGCTCGCCAGCAGGACCGCCGCGACCGCCACGGCATCGACAATCGACCATCCGACGCGTTCTTTGACGGCACCCCCTGCTTTTGCAGACGCCACCGCCCCAGACTTCGCGGACGGTTTGGCCGCGATCTTCTCGGCAGTCGCGGCCTGCTTCCTCAGCGCCTTCGCTTCAGCGCGGGAGCCGACGACCACCTTGCCGCCGCTCCCTGCTTGAGCCACCAGCTGGCCTGGGCGACGACGCAGGATCGCGCCTCGCGGGCAGGCCTCGACGCAGGAGAAGCAGCCGGTGCATTCGGAGACGTCGACGTAGATGTAGCCGGCTCCGACGCGCAGCTTGCCCTGGGGGCATGCGCGCACGCAGTCGCCGCAGTGGTCGCAGAGTTCGGTGCGTATCGCCAGATGACCGCCGGTTGAGCTCACAGCGCCCCCGATGCCTTGAGGGCGTAGACAGCTGCGAGGCCGATGAAGTTGAAGAGCGCGTGGGTGACGATCGGCGACCACAGCGAGCGAGAACGGACGAAGATGCGCCCGAGCAGGAGCGCCAGCACGAAGATGGGCGGGATGGCATACGGCACGACGTGCATGGCTGCGAAGATGACCGAGGAGCCCCCGATGGCGACGGTCGTCCCCCATCGGTCGTTAAGCGCCGAGAG
>DATHUB010000126.1:0-9881 GCA_035462695.1 Coriobacteriia bacterium
CGCATGCTTGAGGAGCCCTCGCGCATCGCCGCTACCGCCCTCGAAGCCACGAACCGCGGTGGCCGCTTCGGCTGCCGAGAAGCCCATCGCGAGCAGCGCATCAGTCGCCTCCGCTACGGCCGCTCCCCCACCTTTGGACCCCGCGGCGCCGTTGAGTTCAAGTGGCACGAGCTTGTCGGCCAAGTCGAGGATGATTCGCTGCGCGGTCTTCTTTCCGATGCCCGGAACGCTCGAGATCAACGCGACGTCCTGCGACGCCACTGCGCCCGCCAACGCATCGGGCGAAAGCGCCGAGAGGGCAGCCATGGCCACTTTGGGGCCGACGCCGGAAACCGTGATCAGCTGCTCGAACGCTTCTTTCTCGGCCTCGCTCTCGAAACCGAACAGAGCGAGTTCGTCCTCGCGGACATGCAGGTGTGTATGAACCAGGACTTCGTCACCCTCTGCGGGCAGCGAAGCCAGGGAGCCGGTACTCATCGAAAGACGATAGCCCACTCCTCCGACTTCGATAAGGCAGTGGCCTGCCCCTTTCGCGGCTACCCGTCCACTCAGAAAAGCGATCACGCGTTCACCCGTTCCTCGAGGGCTCGCCTGCCGCGCAGGTGTGCGTGGCAGATCGCCGCAGCCAAGGCGTCAGACGCATGGTCCGGCTTCGGTTCGTGATCCAAGGTTAGAAGCGTTCGTACCATGTAGGCGACCTGTGCCTTGTCGGCGGTGCCCGTTCCGACCACAACGCTCTTGATCTGGACCGGAGAGTACTCTGCGAGATCGAGTGCGGCATCTGCAGTGGCAAGCAGAGCGGCGCCGCGCGCCTGTCCCGTCGCGAATGCGCTCTTCGCGTTGGCGCCGAAGAAGACGCTCTCGACTGCACACTCGCTCGGCGCATAGCGAGCTATCACGCCGCGGATCTCGTCGTGGACCTGCTTCAAACGCTGAGCAACCGGATCTCCGGCTCGAGTGGTGATGCACCCGTACGCGACGCAGCTGGCCCGAGGGCCGTCCACGCGAACCACGCCCCATCCGGTATTCGCGAGTCCGGGGTCGATGCCCAAGATGATCATGAGAGCACCCCTCTTCCGGAACTCACAGCCTGTAATCGAACATATGTTCAGTCTACCGAGACTCAGTCGAAGCGTAAAGAAAGAGGACGCCGCCTCGGCGCCCCCTCGTCCACGCAGAACGTCCGCCAAGACTACTCGTCTAGGGCAGCCGCAATCTCGTCTGTGAGTTCCATGGTGTGGTAGACGCTCTGGATATCGTCCAGCTCCTCGAGCCTGTCCACCAGCCGCATTACCTTCTTGACGTCTTCGACCGTCACCTCGGTCGGGTTCACCGGCTCCATAACGAACTCGGCGCCCTTGACGGGCAGCCCCGCACCCTCAAGCGCAGCTTTTACGCGCATCATCTCGCCGGGAGCGGTGTAGACGAGCACCTCTTCCCCGCCGACTTCAAGGTCCTCACCGCCGGCGTCTGCCACCAGCATGAATAGCTCGTCTTCGTCGGGAGCGCCTTTCGCGTCGATACTTATCTCGCCCTTGCGCTCGAACTGGAAGGCGACAGATCCCGAGGCGCCAAGATTCCCGCCGGCCCTCGTGAAGGCGGCACGGACGTCGGCGGCGGTCCTGTTCCGGTTGTCGGTCAAGGCCTCGATATAGAGAGGCACTCCCGCGGGCCCGTAGCCCTCGTACACGACTTCCTCAAAGTTCGCAGCGTCAGCACCAGCACTGAAGGCCTTGTCGATTGCCACCTGGATCTTGTCTTTGGGCAGAGAGTACGTCTTGGCCTTGGCGATCGCCGCTGCGAGGGTCGCATTGTTGTCGGGATTCGGATCGCCACCCGTCTTCGCGGCAACCGTGATGATGCGCGACAGCTTCGAGAACTGGGCGGAGCGCTTCTTGTCCTGCGCCGCCTTGCGGTGTTTCGTGGTCGCCCACTTTGAGTGTCCGGACATGGGGCACGTCCTTTCAAGCACGCACGTACGCCCATTGCAGGGCGCCGAGAGATAACCGCGTAAGAATAGCCGAAATGGAGACGCCAGGCACTCGGACCCCGTCCCCAAGAAGCGCTAGGCCCCCCCGACTACGCTCTCGATAAAGTAGCGGTGAATTCGGGGGTCACCGGTCAACTCGGGATGGAAGGTCGTGGACAGTAGGTGCTCGGCGCGGGCACCTACGACGTGACCATCATGCTGGGCGAGTACCTCGACGCCCTCGCCAACGGATTCTATCCATGGGGCGCGGATGAACACTCCTCGAAATGGCTCATCAAGATGCGCGAAGTCGAGGTCGGCCTCGAAGCTGTCGACCTGACGGCCGTAGGCATTCCGCCGCACTTCAACATCCATGAGTCCGAGCGAGGGTTGTCCGGCCACACCGTCGACGACCCGCTGAGCGGTCAATATGGCGCCGGCACAGGTTCCCCACACGGCCATGCCCTCATGATGGCGGCGCTCGATGGGGCCAAAGAAGCCGTAGCTCGTCATCAACTTGGCGATGGCCGTCGATTCGCCGCCTGGAATTATCAGTCCAGCCAGCTCGTCGAGCTGCTGGGGCAGCCGGACAGCAATCGCGCCCACATCCAGCGCTTCGAGCGCATAGATGTGCTCGCGGAATGCCCCCTGAAGCGCCAGAACCCCGATCTTCACCTACCAGCCACGCTCCTGCATGCGCTCTGAATCAGGAATGTCCGAGATGTTGATGCCCACCATGGCCTCGCCGAGATCGCGCGAGACACGGGCGATGATGTCGGCGTCCTCGAAGTGCGTCGTCGCCTCGACGATCGCCCTGGCGCGCTTGGCAGGGTCGCCACTCTTGAAGATGCCGCTGCCCACGAAAACGCCGTCACAACCAAGCTGCATCATGAGCGCAGCGTCGGCCGGTGTGGCAATCCCGCCAGCCGAGAAGTTCACGACTGGGAGCCGGCCGTTGTCGTGAACCCATTTGACGAGCTCGTAGGACGCCCCCAACTGCTTGGCGGCATCAAAGAGCTGCTCCTCTCGGATACCGGTGACCCAAGCGATCTCGTCCGTCATCGTGCGCATGTGCCTCACGGCCTCAACAACGTTTCCCGTTCCCGGCTCGCCCTTAGTGCGCACCATGGACGCGCCTTCCGCGATTCTACGCAGCGCCTCGCCCAAGTTCCGGGCACCGCAAACGAAGGGGACCGTGAAGTCCCACTTGTTCACGTGATACTGCTCGTCGGCCGGCGTCAACACCTCGGACTCGTCGATGTAGTCGACTCCGAGGGTCTGCAGCACCTGCGCCTCGACGAAATGGCCGATGCGGCATTTCGCCATCACCGGTACGGTGACAGCGTCAACGATCTGGCTGACGATGGTCGGATCGGCCATGCGTGCAACACCACCAGCGGCCCGGATGTCGGCGGGAACACGCTCGAGTGACATCACCGCCACTGCACCGGCGTCCTCGGCGATCTTGGCCTGCTCGGCGTTGACGACGTCCATGATGACGCCGCCCTTGAGCATTTCGGCAAGTCCGGTCTTGACCCTCGGGGTACCGACTTCACGGTTGGTGTCTGACACGTGCGAAGACTCCTTCCGGACCGCGCGCCGGTCTACGGCGAATCGCGGCCGATCACATGGCTAGAGAAGCATCAGAGGATTGTACCTGTGCCTTAGAAACGGGCACAACCGGTCTTCCGCATCTACTTCATGGTAATGGAGCCGTTCAGTGGAAGCACCTGGAACCACGTCCGGCCGGGGGCCAGTTTGATGGGACGCCCGTCCGAGTCCTTGAATTTGGGCGGAGACGTGCGGTTGGCAATCCACGTTCCGTCGAAGCGCTCCCCGTTTCGGAAGACCGATACGCGGCCCTTCCCGCCGAGATTGATGCGGAACGTCGTCGACCCGACCCTGTCGCGACTTGCTGCTTCGTACTTCGCCCAAATGACGACGACATTCTTGGCTCTAACCTGCTTGCCCTGCCCGGCGTCCGTGTGAGGCGACCCATTGTTATATCGCTTGTACGAGCCGTCGTCGTATTCCCAGCGGACCGTGTTTGCCGGTGAGAACGGAATGCTTATCTCGGTGACGGTCACGGTCTGCTCTCGCGCAGAGCGATCGAACTGCAACGGCTGTAGCTTGGCGGTCGTCTTGTAGCCGCGATCCTGCGCCGTTTCATACGCTTGGTCCGTGTCAAGGAAGAGGTTGTGCGGCGCGGCACGTGACGGGTTACGGGAGAAAGGAGCCATAACGCCGGCGTCCTGCGAGAGGTTCGGCAGGTTCGCCTGGTTCACTTGGCGGTTGACCGAGTTGCTGGCGCCGGAGAAGACGAAGAGAGCGTCGTACTGCGGGACTATCCACAGGTCCGACAGCCGAGCGCTGCGAACCGGGCCCACTGTGTTCGGGACCGTGCTTCCGAAGATGCAGTTGAACCGAGTGATTCCGCCTTCGCTGATGGTCTCGTAGACCACATCGGCGCTGTTGATCCCGACCTGAGGGCGGGAGGATGCCGAGTTCTCGATCTTGACCGAGAGCGGGCGCCGTCGAATCGCACGCGCGCTGGGCGCCTTCTTGCCGGTATACGGCCAGCGCGGTGGCTCGGCGGGCTTCGGGACTGCGCGCTCCTTTTCCGCAAAAGGCCACGGCGATGAGATCTTCGCGATGTCTGACTTGCACCCGACGGCCAGCAGGGTTCCAAGTAGCGCCACCGCGATCACCGCGGCGGCGAGAAGCTTGCGTGACATGTACTCCTCCTAGGTCGGCCACAGGCAGTCTAGCCGATGCGTTCTGCCCTTGCAGTGTGCGCACCGTCACCGTGTCCGAATCGTTTCACTGGCTGCGCAATGAGCTAGCGGCGTACCATAAGAACACGGAAAGGCGGTCTCATGCCCTGCTACCTGCTCCACATGGTCGAGATGCCCGAACAGCGACCGTACGACGACCCGGACTTGAAGGACCTCGTCGGCGAGTTCCCACGGATGTTCTGCGCCTTCTGTAATCCGCCGCGGAAGCTAAGCCCGTCAGAGTCGGCCCGCTGCCTCGACCGTGAGACCCCCTGCTGGAAGCCCGCAGACGCGGTGTGCAAGTAGCGAGCGCGGAGCTGTCTACTTCGCGCGCGTTGCTGTCGAATCGCGTGAAGGTCCGAGCTGGGGAAGCGCCGCTCGCCGAGCCCACAGCACCAAGCCGAGACCCCCGAGCAGCATCGGCAGGCTGAGCAGCTGTCCCATCGTGGTACCTGCCGGCAGGAAGCCGATCTGCGCGTCCGGCTGCCGGAAGAACTCGGCAACGACTCGGAATAGCCCATACCCCGCCAGCATCCAACCCAGAAGCTCCCCTCGGGGTCTCGGCGGAAGCTTCAGCGCAAGAACAAGAAGCACCACGAAGAGGACGACACCCTCGAGGGCAGCCTCATACAGCTGTGACGGATGCCGTGCGAGCGGACCTGCGCCCGGGAACACCACGGCCCACGGCACATCGCTCACGCGGCCCCAAAGTTCCGCATTGATGAAGTTGGCGATCCGACCGAGAAGGAAGCCGATAGGAGCCCCAACGGCGCCGAGGTCACACAGAGTGAGCCAAGGCATCCGCAAGCTGCGCGCAACCACGATTCCCGCGACGAGAATGCCGACGAGGCCGCCGTGGAAGGACATCCCGCCGTCCCAGATCGCAAGAATCTCCGCAGGACGCGCCAGATAGTAGCCGGCGCCATAGAAGAGGACGTAGCCGAGACGACCTCCGACGATAACGCCGAGTATTGCGCCCAGCAGGATCGTCAGGAGGTCATCATCAGTGAGCCCGAGACCCCACCGCTCGGCAAGCCACCGCAGCAAGAGAACGGCCCCAACGAAGCCTGAAAGGTAGGCAAGCCCGTACCAATGAACGGCGATCGGCCCGATACGCAGAGCGACGGGGTCGATGTTCGGAAACGCAATCGCAGCGAGCGACATGTAGAGCGAGGCTTCCTCTTGGAGGACTAGAACTGCACCTTCGGCACTTCCGTCGCCGCCGGCTCGATCTCGAAGTACTCCCTCAAGGCGAACCCGAACATCCCCGCAAGCACGTTGGCGGGGAACGACTGGATCGCCGTGTTGAAGCTCATGACAGAGTCGTTGTAGAACTGCCTCGCGTAGGCGATCTTGCTTTCGGTGCTCGTCAGCTCATCCTGCAGATTCAGGAAGTTCTGATTTGCCTTGAGGTCGGGGTATGCTTCCGCGAGCGCGAAGATGGACTTGAGCGCTCCGGTAAGCATGTTCTCAGCCTGGCCCTGCTGCTCGACTCCCGAGGCGGCCATCGCCATGTTACGGGCTTGAATCACGCGCTCCAGCGTGTCCTTCTCATGGGAGGCGTAGCCCTTGACCGTCTCGACCAAGTTCGGGATCAGGTCGTAGCGACGCTTCAGCTGGACATCGATCTGCGCCCAAGAGTTGTCGACTCGGTTGCGCAGCATGACGAGACGGTTGTAGAGCGCAATGACCGCGAGCGCGACCACCACAATGACAACCCCAAGGCCAAGACACACGAACGCTTCCATATGCCGCCCCTTCTGACGATCGCGAGCGTTGCTTGCGATAGACTTCCCGCGCAGCATCGTAGCACTGACCGACTCGGGCCGCGCGGCCCCAGAGAGCTGACGAATGATCCCGATCCGCATCGAAGGCCGCCTCCAAGGGAGGCCCTACGCCACCTGGGCAATCGCCGTGGTGTGCACCGCCGTGCTCTTGCGGCTTGCGTGGCGGCCGGACGAGCGCGCTGCTTCGATCCTACATACCCTGGCTTTCGTGCCGTCACGATTCCTTGCCGCACCATGGTCCCCGGACCAGCTGGTGACACTCGTGACATCCGCGCTGCTTCACGCCGGCTGGGTACACCTCGCCGGCAACGTGCTCTACCTGGTTGTCTTCGGCCCGACCGTCGAGCTCAGGCTCGGCCGCTTGAGCTTCCTCGCGCTGTACGCACTGTCCGGCGCGTGCGGCGCCCTACTGCACGCGTTTGTGCACCCGACGTCCGCGGTCCCCCTCGTGGGTGCAAGCGGAGCAATCGCAGGTATTCTCGGTGCGGCGTTGGTGCTGGCTCCGCACGCCCGAACTACAACCATCATCCCCGTGATCGTGTTCATCGAGGTTGCTTCACTGCCAGTCGCGTTCGTGATCGCCATGTGGTTCGCGCTACAGGTCGCATCTGCTCTTGCGCCCGTTGCTCAAGGGGGCGCATCGACCGTGGCCTGGTACGCACATATCGGAGGCTTCGCAGTCGGCACGGCGTGGGGGGCGCTGAACGTGGGCGCGGCTCGTAGACGGCCAGCGCGCGGTCGAAGCAATGGAGTACGACGCAGGGCCTAGGAGTGCGAATCGATCTCGTTCAGGACGTCGTCGACGCATTCGACCTGCTCCAGCTGACGCCTGAAGTACTCACAGTAGGCGTCGTAGCGCGGGTCGTCCTCGTCGATGCCCGCAGCGAACTCCTCGACCGGGCGAAGATCGTCGGTCTCCAGATCCTCGCGCGAAACCACGACCAGGCCGGAAAGAGCACTGCTATCCGGATCCTCAGCGAGTGCCTCGATAGCGGCAAGGAGGAACGACGGGACGATAGCTGCAACGGTGATCTCGGTACCGCAGTGAGGGCACACGAAGGTTATGTCCGCGCGATCGGCATCCCGCAGCACAACGTTGTCGATGTCCTCGAGTCCGACCTCGACGGAGCCGTCGATGGGGCATGCGATTGTGAACTCCATGTGATCGCCTCCATAGGGGGCTGCCCCTGGTCGCATTGTAGCGCGCAAAGAGCCCTCCGTCTGCCGCAAGACGCGACAGTCTTCAGCACCGCAAGAAACGCGCCACGTGATAGGATTTCCGCCATGCCGCACACCCCATCTCAGCTCGACTCCGAGCACGCGAATCAGTTCGCGCAGTCGCCTCCCCGCTCCGCCGAAGGAGGCGCTGCCGAGTTCGTGCGAGGATGCCGCCTGGGCATTCCTATCTTTCTCGGCTATGCCCCCGTCGGAGCGGCGTTCGGGGTCCTGGCACGTTCCGTTGGCTTCACCGTATGGGAAGCGGGGCTTTGCTCGGCGACAGCCCTGGCGGGCGCGGGGCAGTTCATCGCTCTATCGATTCTGCAGAGTGGCGCGGGTGCTGTCTCCGCCCTCATCGCCACGACCGTCGTGAACCTGCGCTACGTCCTTTTCGCCACGACCCTCTCCGCGGAGATCCCTCGCACCCGGCTCCCGCTTCTCTCGTGGCTCGGCTTCACGCTGACTGACGAGACCTTCGCCGTGAATATCACGGACATTCGTGATCGCCGCGCTAGCTCGTTGTCCATGGCCGGCGTGGGGTTCGTTTCGTGGTTGGGGTGGCTTCTAGGGACTCTTCTCGGAGCCCTCGCAGCCGGCTCGATCGGGGATCCATCGCGATTCGGTGTGGGTTTCGCGATGCCGGCGATGTTCGCGGCCCTCTTCGTAGCCCTTGCCGAGGACCGACGCCACGTCCTTGTCGGCGTCGTTGCAGGCACGATTGCCTTGGCTCTGCCTTTCCTAGCCACATTGGGACTGCAGATCTCGCGGAGCTGGTTCGTGGTTATCGCCGCTGTCGGGGCGGCAACACTCGCTTCGGTGGTGATACGTGATTCCTGAGGTTTCGCCACCGGAGATCCTTGCACTCATCGCGGGCATGGCGGTGATCAACTTCGCGCTACGCATGACCCCTCTGGCGTTGCTGTCCGAACGGACACTCCCCGCCCCGGTGGTCCGCTGGCTCTCGTACATCCCGATTTCGGTGATGGGTGCGCTCGTAGCCACGGAGGTCCTGCTGCCAGGGGGAGAATGGCAGTCGCCTTTCACGAGCCCCGGGCTATACGCCGCCGTTCTGACGATGGTCGTGTTCAGACTCACCAGAAGCTTTCTCGGCGCGACCTTGGCAGGCATGGTCTCCTTCGTCGTTCTCGGCGCGTTCTTAGGATAGTTGGAGCACCGCTTTCGACCCATCACGACCTGCGATAGACTGCAACCCCACAGCCCCGCTTGAACCGAACGTCGACGCCTACTTGGAGGACGCCTAATGGCTCGCATCCGACCGTTTGCCGCATGGCGCTACGCGGGACTCGGCAGCAACCTGTCGAGCGTTGTGGCACCTCCATACGACGTCGTCACTCCAGAACAGCGAGACGCTCTGCTCGCACGCGACGCCCGTAACGTTGTGGCCTTGGAGCTCCCTGAAGGTCCCCTCGATCCCGCAGTGCCGGGCAACCGCTACGAGCGCGGGCGCGAGACCTGGGACCGCTGGCGCCGGCAGGGTGACTTGGCACAAGACGAGAGACCGGCCATCTACGTGCTCGAGCAGACATACCGGCTCGGGGACCGCGAGGTGCGCCGCAAGGCGTTCATCGTGGAGACGGGGTTGGAGCCGTTCGACGCGGGCGTGGTTCTGCCGCACGAGCGCACGCTCCCCAAGGCACTGGGTGATCGCTTCGAACTGATCCGCGCAACAGGAGCGAACTTCAGCCAGGTGTTCGGCCTCTTCGACGACCCCGACTGCATCTCAGACCGCCTCTTTGCCACCGTCATGTCCACCGCCCCTGACTCCGAGGCGGTCGATGACGACGGGGTGGTCAGCCGGGTGTGGGTATCGGACAACGCCGAGATCATCGAGTCGCTCGCCGAGCAGCTCAAGGAAGCGCGCATCTTCATTGCCGATGGGCACCATCGCTACACGACCGCTCTCGCCTACCGCGACCTTCGACGGAGGGAGGCAGGCGAGGACGTCGCCGCACCTCCCGGCGCAGCGGCATACGATTACGTCATGATGGCGCTCGTCAATATGGACGATCCCGACCTCGTGGTCCTGCCGACCCACCGTGTCGCAGACGCGCCAGGCGATTTCGACGCCGCGCAGTTCAAAGAGGCACTGCGCCGGCACTTCCTTCTCGAGGA
>DATHUB010000127.1:0-3097 GCA_035462695.1 Coriobacteriia bacterium
TCGGCAACGTCATCGGCAGCACGGGCTGGGCTCCCTGGTTCCCGTGGTCGATCGTGCCGATCTTGGTCGGCTCGGTGGGGCAACCGGTCGACGCGCTGCCCGCAGGAAGCTACGTCGTCGTGGCGGCGACCTTCGCACTCGGCGTGGCGGGCACGATCTGGCACCTGCGGTGGGCGGACAACGCACAGTAGGCGCGGGGCGCGAGGGCGCTCATAGCAGCGCGAGGGCGACTCCCGAGAGCACGAGAGTCGTCACGAAAAGCACGTGTTTCGTGATGGCCATCTGCGTCTTCTTCTCCATGAATCCGGAGCGCACGTTGAGCCGCCAGTAACGCGTCCTCAGCAGCCCGGTTCCCACCGAGACGGCAGCCGCGATTGCGAAGATGAGCCACAGGCTCCCCGCCGCTCGGCCGACGACAGCGCCGCTCCCTGGCTCCAGAGCATTCAGGGCGCTCCGGATCATCCACGCACCGGCGACCGATCCCGGAAAGAAGCCGGCCGCGATGTCGTGGGCGAAGTCGTTCACGATTCGGGCGCTCGGGCCGAGCGCTTGGTTGTCCAACTGGATCGCCTACGCGTTCTTCCGATGGCTGTCCGCGGGGTCGTATCCCTTCCCCACGCTCCACGCGTCGCCCAGATACTCGCCGACGGCCCAGTAGCGGTTGTCCGTCATGGTGAGCAGGAACGGGCGCATCTTCTCGATGTCGGGCTTGCCGGCCTCGTCGAGGAAGCGCTTCTCGCTCCAGGTTTCGACGATGTCGGCGACGAACACGTCGTGGCTGCCGAGGTCGACGACCTCGTACACGCGGCACTCGAGGCCCAGCGGGCACTCGGCAATCATCGGGGCGAACTCGAGGCTACCGCGCAGGATGGTGAACGGGGTGGCCTTGTTGACGGCGCCTAGAGCGGAGTTCAGTCCGCACCAGTCGGTGACCTCCATCATGTCGACGCTCGGGACGCAGACGCTGAACTCACCATGCTCGCGGATCCCGATGCTTGTCGCGTGCGTCTTGCCCATTCCGACAACGAGGCGAGGCGGGCTGTACTGCACCCGATTGACCCAGGCGACCGGCATGAAGTTCGGCCCGGTCTCAAGGTCGACGCCGACAAGCGTCATCGGCATCGGATACACGAATCCCTGAGGTCCCAGCTCCATCTTGTTCACGACCGGCTCCTGTCATCGACGGGTGCTTGGTTCTTTCCCCCAGAGTCAGGCAACTTCGAACGGGAATAGTTGTCTTAGCACCCACCATGAGAGAGGACTGCGCGATGGCCGACTTCATCGAACTCGCGAGCACCGACGGATTCGCACCCGGGACGATGCGCGAAATCGATCTCGATGACCATCACCTGCTGGTCGCTCGGATCGGCGACGACTTCTACGTCACCGACGCGCGCTGCCCCCACCTCGGCGGCCACCTCGCAAACGGGGTGCTCGACGGCAACGTGGTCACATGTCCGAGGCACCACTCGCAGTTCGATCTCACAGACGGCAGCTGCCTGCGCTGGACCGACTGGAAGGGCGCAGTCCTCACGATCGCCGAACTCACGAAGCACCCGCGGCCGCTTCGCGCCTACGAAGCCAAGGTAGAGGGCGGCAAGGTATTCATCGGCCCGCAGAAGGCACCCGGCCGGGTGCCGGACTAGATCCGCCCCCACGACCGTCGCCCGCGCACGTCGCGCCACTTAAGGAGTGCAGCCGTGAAGTACACCCAGGAGATCGTCATCGACGCGCCGCGCGCGCGAGTGGTCGAGTTGTTCACAGACCCCGATCACTTCACCGACTGGCAGCCCGGCCTCGAGTGCTACGAGCGCACGAGCGGCGAGCAGGCACAGACCGGTGCGACCGCCGAGCTCACCACGCGTGCGGGCAACCGCGTAACGGGCATGACCGAGACGATCGAGCGCAACGCTCTCCCCGACGAACTCAACGTCATCTACGAGACGCACGGCGTGTGGAACCGCAATGCGAACCGGTTCGTCGAGGAGTCGCCGACCACAACGCGCTGGATCTCCGAGAACGAGTTCCGCTTCACCGGCGTTCGCAAGGCGCTCGGCATGCTCGAAGGCTCCTTCAAGAAGGAGTCGCTCGACACGATGGAGCGTTTCAAGGCCTTCGCCGAGAAGGCCTGAGCGCGACCTACCCGAGCACTTCGGCCAGCCAGTCGAACATGACGCCGTTCGGTAGCCCGAGGTTGTCGATCTGGCAGTGCGCCGCACCGCCTTCTTCGCGCGTGAAGATGCGGAGCTGACTCGCGGAATTCGGCAGCTTGTCGTAGGTCTCACGCGCGATCTTCAGCGTGACCGGCGCCTCGTCCTCTCCCGCGAGTAGGAGCATCGGGGGGTCGATCTCCCGCGGGTCGACCTTGCCGTGGAAGTAGTAGTCGTATGCCTTGCCGAACCGGTGGGCGATGTCCCTGGGGTTCCAGCTGATTCGCAGACCCATGCGCCACACGATCTGGTCGAAAACGAGCCGACTGATCGGGTCCTTGCGGTCCTGCCCCTGCTGCTGGCCGAGAACCCCGCGAAAGACATCGGGCATCGGCGGGTTGGCGATAACGGCCGCCAGGCGTGGCTCGTACCTGGCGCCCTTGAACACGATGTGGCCGCCCCAGCTGAACCCGAAGACCGCGAGACGCGAGCAATCCACATCAGGCCGGGTGAGGGCGTAGTCGACGAGCGCGCTCAGCGGACGCTCCATCTGTGCGCCGAACTGCAGTCCTTCGTCCGGCAAGAATCCTTGGCCGGGCAGGTCCGCGGTGATGACGGTGTAGCCGCGGCGCGGCCCTTCCGCTGCGACCATGAAGTAGCAGTCCTCGGCAAAGGTCTCGATCCCGCCGAGGACGAGCAGCGTCGGCAGTGGCTGCGATGCGCCGGCGACCGGAGCGGGATGCCACGCGTACCCTGGCAGCCGATGCTCGCCAAAGGGCACCTCGATGGATTCGATGGGCGGGTCGAACAGCCCAGCAGCCTG
Source organism: Coriobacteriia bacterium (assembly GCA_035462695.1). GTDB lineage: Bacteria > Actinomycetota > Coriobacteriia > Anaerosomatales > PHET01 > DATHUB01. Next base: position 2,974 of record DATHUB010000127.1, read on the forward strand.
GCGAAAGCACTGCCGCATCTTGTGCGCCCTCGGCCGGAAGTCGGCCGTGGTGGGCCGCATCAGGAACAGGGGCGCTCGATGGTAGGTGCACGCATGCAGGAACAGCTTGCGGGCGGCCTCGGCA
>DATHUB010000128.1:0-4769 GCA_035462695.1 Coriobacteriia bacterium
GAGATTGCTGCATGACGGCGATCTGGTCACGGTCGACGGCTATTCGGGCACGGTGAGTGTGGATACCGGTGATGCCGAGCGCGAAGACGGTTCCGGCTCGGGAGCCGAGTCTGAGGCGTCTGACGACAGCGGACTACCCGAGGAGATGGCGAGCCGGTGAACTGGACGCTGTTCCTACTGGCCGGAGTGATCGGCTACTTGCTCGGCTCGATCTCCTTCGCGCGCATCTTCATCCGCGCCGCCGGGCACGATTCCTTGAGCCCTGTCGACCTGCGCTCGCCGGACGGCGAAGTGCGCATGACCTCCGATGCGGTGAGCGCGACGGCGGTGCGCCTGCAAGCTGGGCCGAAGTGGGGCGTCACGACCGCGGTCGCCGACATCCTGAAAGCCTTCATCCCGACCCTCGCATTCCGGCTCATGTTCCCGGGCGAGCCGTACTTGTACGCAGTCGGACTCATGGCCATCGTCGGACACAACTGGCCGGTCTACTACCGATTCAAGGGCGGGCGCGGTCAGTCGCCGATGCTCGGCGCGATGCTGGCGATTGCTCCTGTTGGCGCTCTCGTCTGCACGACCGTCGGCTTTCTGGTCGGCTACTTCGTTCTGCGCGAGCCAATGATCGCCGACAACCTCGGCCAGCTGCTCTTCATCGGCTGGGCCTGGGCCGCCGGACTCGGCCCGTGGGGGATCACTTGGGCCGTCGCTGCGAATACGGTCTTCTTCGGCTCGTACACCGGCGAGATTCGCCAGTACGTCGCCGCCCGCAAGAGCGGACACCTGCGAGATCCGGACGAAGTCATGCAGATGATGCAGATGGACTACGACTGGATCACGTCCAAGAAAACGGAGAAACCCCCGTCCACGGACGAGAAGCTGCTCTAGGCTAGCGCCCGAATCGAGGGAAGAGCCGACCGGTGTTCTCGGCGTACCGCGCGTACTTGTCGCCGAATGTGTCGAGCATCATGGCTTCTTCTCGGCCGACCCGGTCGAAGTACATCCACACGAAGGCGAGGAAGACGAGCGGTCCGGCCAGCCAGTTCGAGGTCAGCAGGACCATCCCTGCGTTGTAGATGAAGAACGACGTGTACATCGGGTGGCGGACCCAGCGGTAGGGACCGGTCGTGATGAGTTCACCCTCGGGTGGGCTCTCGATGACCGGACTCCAGTTGCCCGCGAGGGTCGCGTGCGTCCATGCGAACGCAGCCACACCGAGCGCCGTGATCACCGCACCGAGCCAGCGCACCGCATCGGGAAACCCCATTGCGGCGAAGTCGAGCCAGGGAGTGAGCATGTACAGCCACTGCGGGATGACGACCACGCTCAGCACGAGGAGCTCTCGGCGGTCGCGAGGATCGGCGTTCTTCAGGGTGGCGTACTTCGACGCTCGACCGAGCCGGCGCTCCGAGACACCGCGCACCAGCATGTAAGCCATCGAAAGTCCCAAGGCTATGAGTCGGTAAACGAGCTCGCTCACGGCACTCCTTCCAAGCGGTTCTCCTCCCGAGATAGAGTGCCGCGCGAGAGGTGGCTAGGTCAATGACAGAGGGCTCGGAACGGCTCAGGGCATGGGTTGACCCCGCGAGGCGGTGACCTCCGGGGTCGCGGCCCTCACCTGGCGAGAGGTTCGGGCGCACGCAGCATAGCAGCTGCACGTGGTTTCCGTGCTCAGTCTTAGTGCGCCAGAATCGCTTTCGGGCTCATGGGGTGGTAGGTATCGTGTGCCGCGCACTCGTACCAGAGCTCCCCGGATTTCCCGCTGCCGACGACGCGCCAGCGTCCCGTGCAGTAGTACTGCGCTTCGTTTTCGCTGTAGCCGAACGACCCTGGCGAGTAGAACTCGATTGTCGTGGGATCGATCCGCTTGACCGTCGTGACACGAAACACCCATTGGTTCTTCAGCGTTGGGGTCACGTCCACAAACTCATGCTGTACAACGTATTGCCGAAGGGTGAACGCCCCGCCTGCCGGTTTCCCTGCAGCCTTCGTGCGAATGTCCCAGCGGTGATCCCAGCGATACGTGTCCCAGTTGTCGATGGGGTCGGGCAGTGCCGTGTATGAGAACGATCCCCGATACTTGTTCTGTGGCTTGGCGACTGCGGTGGCCGGCGAGATGAGACCGGCCACGATCAGTGCGACGACTGCCAGCCGGACGCCTGTGCGATTGTTCACTTTGCCCCTCCTTCTCCGAACCCCAGTGGTTGCGGTTGTACCCCGAATACGAGAGAAGCCACGCGCGGGAATAGACACGACACCACCACCGCAAGGAAACGGAGACTCGACCATGGCTAACCTCGTCGTCTGGGCCAACATCCCGGTGAAGGACATGGCCCGCGCCAAGAGCTTCTACAGCGCACTTCTCGGCATCACGATGGAAGAGACGCCGGGGTACGGAGGGGCCGTCGCAGTGCCTGCGGGCGGTGAAGAAGGCGACGTTGCTTTCAACCTTCTCGCTGGAGGCGACTTCGCACCGAGTCCCGACGGGGTTCGAATCGTCTTCTCCGCGAACGGGGACATCGACGGGATGCTCGCACGCGGTGAGGCCGCCGGCGGCAAGGTTGTGCAGCCTCCAGAGCAAATGGGGCCCATCGGTACGTTCGCGCAGCTGATGGACAGCGAGGGCAACATCATCTCGCTCATGCAGTAGGCGCTCCACGATCGGCTCGACCTGCGGAAGCGGTAACAAGTCCTGTACGGCGGCTTTGCGGGCGCTATCATCGAGCGCAAAGCAAACTGAGCTACAGGAGTCCGCATGACCGACGCTCGCCGCTCTCCAACTCAACTGGTCGCCGACTATCGCCGAGGTGCCGTCGTTCTCCGCGACGCGCTCGCCGGGCTCGACGCCGCGTCGCTTCAGGCGCGACCGATCGCCGGCAAGCTCAGCTCGATGGAGGTGGCGTGCCACATCGTCGATTCGGACCAGTTCATGTGCGACCGGATGAAGCGCACGATCGCCACCGATCGACCGGTTCTGATGGGCGTGGAGTCCGTCGACTACGTCGGAGCGCTTCGATATCACGATCGCGACCTCGAACTCGACCTGCGCCTGCTTGAGGTGCAGCGCGAGCAGATGGCCGCCGACCTCGACCGGCTCGCCGAGAACGCGTGGGGCCGCTCGGCGATGCACTCTGAGAATGGCGAGCAATCGCTCGTCGACCTGCTCGAGCACGCGGTCGAGCATCTCGAGGACCACGTTCAGCGCATCTACGAGAAGCGGTCGGCGCTTGGCCTCTGAGCGCGCGCCCGTCTCCCGCCGGAGTCATAGCTTCAAGGCGGGCGCCAAGGACATGTTGCCGATCCTCATCGGCATCGCTCCCTTCGGCTTGGTCGCCGGGGCCGCTGTCGTGCAGGCCGGCTTCGGGGTCGTGGAGGCGGTTGGGCAGTCGCTGCTCGTGAATGCCGGTGCATCGCAGATAGTTGCGACCACGCTGTTCGGGGAGGGCGCTCCGCTCTGGCTCGCGCTCGGGACGGCGCTCGTCGTCAACGCGCGTATGTTCATCTACAGCACGTCGATTGCGCCGATACTCGGCGAAGCACCCGCATGGCAGCGGCCTTTCCTCGGCCACATGCTCGTCGACCAGAACTACGCCTCTACGATGACGAAGGCGCGGTTCCGCGAGGACGTCGATCCAATCCCGTACTACGTGGGCGCGTGGGTGGCGCTGGCTACCGTTTGGCAGTTGTCGACCATCGCGGGAGCGATCGTGGGGCCGTTCATCCCCGCGTCCTGGGGGCTCGACTTCGCCGTGCCGCTCGTGTTCCTCGCGATGCTCGCGCCCGCGCTCAAGGACCGCACCGCAGTGACCGTGGGTGCTGCTACCGGAGTCGCTGCTGCCGTATTCGTTCCCTTGCTGCCGATGCAGACGGGACTCATCGTCGCGATTCTCACCGGCATGTTGCTGGGCGCGTGGTTGGACCGACCGAGGCCCGGTGAGGAGCAGTGAGCCAGCTCGCGCAGTTCTGGCTGCTCACCATCGTGCTCGCCTTGGGCACGTGGCTCATGCGGGCGCTGCCCATCATGCTGCACGGGCACGTGGCGCACCCGCCGTGGCTCGAGCGCCTGCTCAAGCACGTCCCCGTGGCGGCGCTGACAGCGCTGGTCGTCCCCGGTGTGCTCTACGTGCACGAAGGCGCCGACTACTCTTTCTCGCTCACACGCCTCGTCGCGGGCGCCGTTGCGCTTCTGGTCGCGATACGCACGAAGAACATCTTCGTGACGCTGGTCGTGGGCATGTCCGCGCTGTGGTTGGCGCAATGGGCGGCCGCTGCGCTCGGCATCGGGTAAAAGCTGCGATCCGATGTTGCCCGGCGAGCTCTTCGCCAGTGCCACGGGGGAACGTAGGCGTATGAGACCCGTGCAGCTTCTTCTTCGAATGCGGCTCACTTCGCGAGGTGCGCTTCTGGCTGCGATCTTCGCCTGCACACTGGGGTGGACGGTGGGTACTGCCTTCGCCCACGTGCCCGCGCTCGAGCCGAGCGAATTTACGCCGGGCGTCGCCGTCCCAATCGGCGGTCCCGAAGTCTCCCGTGCGGTCTATGGCTACTTGGCTCCCGACCAGGGCAGTGACATGTACTCGTTCACAGTCTCGGAGAACGTGACGCGCACTATCGGCATCATCGTGCCCGCCTACGACGAGCACGCCGAGTTTCGGCCAACTCTGAGCGTCGTCGCCCCCGGGGAAGAGCCCGTGACGATTCCGGACCCAGGGGCGACCCCCCGCGAAACGGAGTGGGAGCCGTTCTCGCTCGCAACGTTCTGGAAGGGCGGTGAG
>DATHUB010000129.1:0-6215 GCA_035462695.1 Coriobacteriia bacterium
CGCATGCTGTTCGAACTGTCCGAGGAAGGCTCGCTAGTCGAAGGCGTGGAGCTTCCCGATGGTGGACGGCTCAGAGTAGCGCCATTCGAGACAGACTCCCCCCTCCCTGACGGGCTCGTCACACGGAATGCTGACGACAGAATCCTCGCCACCGCCTTTCAGGTGTGCCGAGCCGCAGGTGAAGGCTGCAATGTTCAGCTCATCACTAACGACCTGAACATGCTCCTCAAGGCTCAAACCCTCGGAATGTCGGTCGCCCGATACGGCGAAGGTGTCGAGGGCGGCTTCACAAAGCGCTACATCATCCGCCCCTTCCAGCGCTATCGCATCCCAATTGGAATCCTTGCTGTCGCGCTCGGCGTGTTTGCAGCGGTTCTGGTCATCGTCTTCGTCGCACGGCAGCCGAATGCGGCCACGACAACGCTGCCGACCGAGTTCCGCAACCTGCTTTCGCCGCAGCTGCAGAGCGCGTTCCAAGCGCTGGCGGCACTCGACGAGAATCCGAACGACTCGGACTCGTTGCTCGCGATGGGCAACTTCTACTTCGATGCCGTCGGTCGCGCGCAACAGGCCGGGGACCGCACCTCTGAGCTGCAGTACAGCCGGCAGGGGGTCAAGTATTACGAGCGGTACATGAGACTCCAGCCAAATGACAACGATGCGCGCGCCGACTTGGCCTCGCTGCTCTTCTACTCGGGGCAGACCGACAGGGCGATTCAACAGGTGGGCAATGTACTGGAGAGAGACCCGAATCACGTCAATGCGAACTTCAACCTGGGCATCTTCTACTGGCAGGGCCGTCGGGACCTGGCTGCAGCTCGAGACCAGATGAACAAGGTCATCAAGCTGACCGAGAACGACAGCCAGCAGCATGCCGCTCTCGAGCGAGCGAGGCTCATCCTGGAGCAGATCGAAGCCGACGCAAGCGGCACCGGAAGCACAGAGAGCACGGAAGGTGTCCCACAGTGAGTAACGAGCACATCGACATCGCGATCATCGGCGGCGGACCCGCCGGTCTCGCGGCAGCACTCTACGCCTCGCGGGGTCGCGCGAAGACGGTTGTCTTCGAACGCGGTATTCCGGGCGGGCAGATCATCACGACGGACTGGGTCGAGAACTACCCGGGCTTCCCCAAGGGGCTTGCCGGCGCCGAGCTGGGTGACCTGATGACACAGCAGGCCGAAGAGCACGGCGCCGTGATCCGCACGTTCGCGCCCGTGGAGTCGATCGAGGTCGGCAACGGGCACTTCACCATCGTCAGCGAGGACGAGACCTTCGAAGCCGATGCGGTCATCGTCGCGACGGGCGCCATTCCTCGAAAACTCGGCATTCCGGGTGAGGCCGAGTTCACCGGCCGGGGGGTTTCGTGGTGCGCTACGTGTGACGGGGCGCTCTATCGGGACAAAGTCGTCTGCGTTGTCGGCGGCGGAGATGCCGCCGTGGAAGAGGCGATGTTCCTCACGAAGTTCGCCACTCGCGTGCATCTGATTCATCGTCGTGATGAGCTCCGCGCTACCAAGTGCATCCAAGAACGCTGCTTCGCCAACGAGAAGATCGAGATGCACTGGAGCCGGGTGCCGACCGAGATTCTCGGCGTAGAAGGCAAAGTTAGCGGAGTCAGGCTCGAGTCAACAGCGGGTGAGGAGGAGCGCGTGCTCCCCGTCGACGGCGTGTTCATCTTCGTTGGCGTATACCCGGTCAGTGAACTCGCGCGTTCGCTCGTTGATACTGACAAAATCGGGTACATCAAGACAGACCACGACGGGCGGACAACGGTGCCTGGACTCTTCGCCGCCGGAGATGTGACAGACTCCGAACTCAAGCAGGTCATCACCGCAGCCGCCAAGGGGGCCTCTGCGGCCTTCGAAGCGCTACGGTATATCGACGAAGGAATCTCGTGCTCCATCTAGCCGGCACTGAAGGGAGAACCGATGGCAGATCTTGTTCAGGTCACGGACGCTAGTTTCGCCGAGGCCGTAGAGGGCAGCAGCAAGCCCTTCGTTGTCGATTTCTGGGCACCATGGTGCGGACCATGTCGCATGATGGAACCGGTACTTAAAGAGGTCGCCGCCGAGAACGATGCGCTGACCGTGGGCAAGCTGAACGTCGACGAGAACCCTGCGACCGCTACACGGTTCGACATCCTGTCGATCCCGACTTTGCTCGTCTTCAAGGACGGCCAGGTCGTCAAGAAGGTTGTGGGCGCTCGGTCCAAGAAGCAGCTTCTGGACGAACTCTCTCCTTGGCTCGCCTAGGCTCGATCAGAACCGAACTGAAACAAGGGCCCGCCGATCCGGCGGGCCCTTGTGGTATTCCTAGTCGACTAGCGCTCTCGCCGACGGCGTGACATCATCCACCCACACGAGGCGAAAACCCGGCCACCCCTTGGCCGATAGCGAGAGGAACTGACGCGAATGTGCCAGAAAGGCGTCAACACCGACCAGATGAAGCTGATGATCGCCCAGGCGAACGACTCGCTCGCGCTTTCGCAGCAGTGGCTCGAGCAGATTCACCACCTCGCGGACCACGCCGGTCTGATCCAGCCGAGCACTGAAGTGGCGCAGGCCTCCGTTCTCCTCGGAGAGGCCCGCGCCAAACTCGACGTGGCCGTCGACGTTCTCGAGGGCGAGCCGGGCGGCCCTGACGCCAGCGTCGAACTCGTCTAACGCCCAGCTCCGGGGCCAGCCCAACCCCGATCTCCTCGGCCTTCTTGACGCACCAGCCGATGGTGTTACGATTTCCTAACTCGTGCTACGCGACTAGGAGAACATCATGGGCGGACTGGTGCGGTTCGGAGTGGCCATGGATGAGGGCCTGCTCTCACGCTTCGACGCGCTTGTGGCACGTCGGGGGAGCGCGGCCAACCGCTCCGAGGCGATACGCGACCTCGTGCGCGATGCCCTGGTCGATGCCCAGTGGGAGGATGCCGAAGGCGAGGTCGTCGCAACGGTCACTATGGTCTTCGACCATCACGCCAACGACCTTGCCGAGCGCCTTGACGCGATACAGCACGCCCACTTCGACAAGGTCGTCTCCACGCTCCACGTGCATCTCGATGCGCACAACTGCCTGGAGGTGCTGGTGATCAGGGGCGAGAGCGCCTCGGTGCGCGATATCGCCGAATCGCTCCTCGCGGCGAAAGGCGTGAAGCACGGCAAGGTCGTCACCACGACTGCCGGCCGGGACCTCTAGCTCATGCACATCCCCGACGGCATGCTCAGCACCCCCGTTGCGGCCGCGTCAGGCATGGCGAGCGCAGGCTTCGTGGGATACGCCGTGTCCTGGACGAAACGCCACCTCTCAGAGCAGCGAACCGTCTTGATGTCGGTGATGTCCGCTCTGGTCTTCGCGCTTCAGATGCTCAACTTCCCCATCGCTCCCGGGATCTCGGGGCACTTCGCCGGGGGGGCTGCCGTCGCGATCCTGCTCGGCCCTTGGCCTGCCGTGATCGTGATGACGACCGTGCTGCTCGTGCAGGCCTTTCTATTCGCCGACGGCGGAATCGTCGCCCTCGGCGCTAACGTACTCAATCTTGCGGTGATAGGCCCCTTCGTCGGTTTCCTCGTGTGGCGCGTGTTGTCGCCGCTGAGAGGGCGAGCCGCGGGGCGCTCGCTGGCCGCGTTCGTTGCGGCTTGGTCCGCAGTGGTTCTCTCGGCATGTGCGGTCGCCGCGGAGGTGTGGCTTTCCGGACGTGCCCCGCTCGTGACGGCATTGGTTGCGCTCGGAGGGTGGCACGCGCTCGTCGGCATCGGCGAAGGGCTCATCACCGCGGGCTTGGTCACGTTCGTCTGCCGGGTGCGTCCCGACGTGCTTGAGAAGGGATCGACCGACGCCGGAACGCGTCCGGTCGTCATAGCCGTCATGCTGCTCGCGCTCGCAGCCGTGGGTGTATCCTGGATCGCTTCATCCAACCCCGATGCGCTCGAATTCGTGGCGGCGACTTCCGGTTTCGAGGGTGCCGGGGAGGCAATCGCCTCGCCCCTCGCTGACTACGTCGCACCGGGAGTCTCAAACGATGCGCTGGCGGGCGTGTTGGCGGGCATCCTCGGCATCGCCGTCACGGCCGTGGTTGTATTGGCCTCCACACGAGCGTTGGGCAGGCGCAGAGACGCCGCGCATCAAGCCGAACTCCATAGGCACAGCCACGAGCATCCTGAAGAACCCGCCCACGAGCACCCCCACCACCACCCCGAAGACGGCCATCAGCATGGCCACCCCCTCGGCTTTGAGCGCTTCACCTACGTGCTCTCCCCTATACATGCGCTCGACCCGAGAGCGAAGATCGTGGCCACCATGCTGTTCGTATTGGGAGCCGTCCTGAGCCCTCCCGCTCGGCCGATCGAGTTCGCGCTCGCGATCGCGCTCTTGCTCGGAGTCGGGCTTGCTGCCCGCCTCCCTCTCGGCCCCGTCTTCGCCCGCAGTGCGTGGGTACTGCTGCCCGCCGCAACGCTGGCGCTCTACGCGCCCTTCACGAACGACGGCTGGCCCTTGGCGTGGGCGATCTTGACGAAGGCCTGGCTGTCGGCGATGGCCGTGATTCTTCTGGCCGCGACCACATCTCCTCCAAAACTGCTGCTGGGGCTTCGCAGTCTGGGCATGCCGACCGTGTTCATTGAAACGCTCACTTTCCTGTACCGATTCGTCTCGGTCCTCCGTGACCAGGTGGTGTCCATGCGCAGAGCGACCGCCAGCCGCGGCTACGGGCTGAATCGGTGGGCGCTCGTCAGACTCTATGGCAATCTCGCGGGCAGCCTCTTCTTGCGCACGTACGAGCGCGGTGAGCGCATCCACGCCGCCATGATGTCGCGCGGATATGCAGGTTCGCTCCCTACTGCCGAGGTACTCCGCCTGACCGCTGCCGATACCATCCTTGTCGTCTTGGCGGTTATCGCTGCCACGGCGATCGTCCTGTACTGAACGGGGTCAGCTAATGCCAACGACTGCTCTCTCGATACGCGATCTCGTCCACACCTACCCGGACGGCACCCGCTCTCTCAATGGCATCGAGTTGACCGTCGGCGAAGGCGAACGGGTCGCGCTTCTCGGCCCCAACGGCGCAGGCAAGTCCACTCTCATTCTGCATACCAACGGAGTCTTGATGCCGCAGTCCGGCTCTGTAGAGGTCGGGGGAACGGCACTTTCGCCCCAGACCCTACGAACGGTGCGTGAGCAAGTCGGGCTGGTCTTTCAGGACCCGGACGACCAGCTCTTCATGACGACGGTCTACGACGACGTGGCCTTCGGCCCCCTCAACATGGGACTGAGCCGCGAAGAAGTCGACCGGCGGGTGCATTCGTCACTGCACGCGGTCTCACTCGCGGAGTCGACGAGCAAGTCGAGCACTCACCTCTCATTCGGTCAGCGAAAGCGGATCGCGCTCGCGACGGTCCTGTCGATGGAACCCGCCGTGCTCGTTCTCGACGAACCGACAAGCAACCTCGATCCGAGGGCTAAGCGACAGATGACAGATCTGCTCGGCAAGCTTGAGTCGACCATGCTCATCGCGACACATGACATGGACGTCGCGTGGCTGCTTTGCGAGCGAGCCGTCGTGATCGACCAAGGCGTCGTGGTGGCGGACGGGCCATCGCGCGAAGTGATGGCCGATGAGGCGCTGATGCTCGAGCACGGGCTCGAGGTCCCGTCCGCCGTGCGTTACGGAGCGTCGAGCGGCGCGGCACTGTAGAATCCGAGACCGTGAAGCCGCAGAAGCCCAAACAGCCGCTCGCACGCGTAGAGCGACAGGCACCCCGCTACTGGGAGTGTGCCTCGTGCGGCTATCTCTCGGACGACCCCGCGGTCGGGTCGGGGGAGAAGAAGTGCCCCTCCTGCGTCGGCCGCGACGACGGACGGCGCCGAGCGTTCCCGCCCGACCGGCAGGTGAGGCTCGACGCCCGGATTCGCCGATACCACGCCGAGAAGGACTTCGAGGTCGTGGTGATACTGGCAGCAACCTTCCTCGAGACGCTTCTCGAGGACGTGCTCAGCCGGATCATGGAAGCTCACGGGGCTGACGTTAAGCTGCGCGCGGTCGTGCTCGACACTCAGCGCTCCGTGGGCCAGAGAATCGGCAAGCTCTTCCCAACACTTACCGGGGAGCAGTTCGAGGACGCAGCCGCCGAACTCGGCTTTCGTGAGTTCCCCCGGCGATGGCGCCGGCTTCGGGCCGAGCGCAACGCGTTCATTCACGACTCCACGTTCGAAGGGCCCCGCGA
>DATHUB010000130.1:0-4025 GCA_035462695.1 Coriobacteriia bacterium
TGCGCGCGCGACCCGGTCGTGGAGCATGCCTGCGAAGAAAGTCTCCGCGGTTCGCCAGTGAAGCTCCACACAGCGTTGCGAGACCATCGCCTGGAGCTCGGCCGGGGCGATGTCTGGGAGGAGATCGATCGAGATGACGCATCGCCTCTCGAGGTAGCGAGAGAGGTCGAAGATCATGATCCCGCTGACTCCATAGTCGCGGAACAGCAGCTCGCCACGCTCAGTAGCGATCGGTTCGCCGCCAGTGTCGTCCTCGGCGACGCCCGCGAAAAGCGTCGCGGCGCACTTGACTCGCACGCCGGAGAGTCCGCGAATGGGCCCGACGTCCGTTCTTAGGGGTCCGAGCACCGGCGCTCTCTCCACCATCTCGTGACCGGTGTCCGCCAGAAGCGCACCACCGCCGCCGGTCGTGACAACCGCGGTCTCCGCTCTCACGGACTCGCCGTCTTTCGAGAACACCTCGAAACCGCGGGATTGAGGCCCCAATGAGACACGCGAGACATCGAATCCGCATCGCACGTCTACGCCGAGATGCGCGCACTCCAATCGCAACACGTCGAGGACGGAGCCGGCCGCGTTGGTCACAGGGTAAACGCGACCTTCGTCATCGGCGGACGTGAGCAGGCCCATCGCGCCGAAGAAGCTGCAGATGGCCTCACAGGAGTACATGCCGAGAACCGGCTCGACGAAATCGGAGTGGTTATACGCCAGCGGCGAAATCGAGAGGTTTGTGAGGTTGCAGCGGCCATTGCCACTCGCCAGTATCTTCCTACCGACGCGAGCATCCGCCTCAAGAAGCGTGACGGCGACGCCAAGGCGCGCCGACGCAATGGCCGCCGACAGCCCCGCCGCTCCACCCCCGATGATCAACACACCCGACTCAGGCATCGCGTCCTTCCCGGTCGTTTGGTCTATGAAGGGTCCAGCGTACCCACACACCGTCATTCACCGGACGAACGTCACTCGCGCCAGTCAACTGCATCTCGCCGCATGCGATATCGCCGGAGCCCAACGCCTGCCCCATGAGACTCTCGAGCTGCACCGTCGTCACCCCACGGGTGTGCGACGTGAGAAGAACGAATGCAGGCTCATCGTTCAGCAGCGCACTGCATTGTCTCAGCGTTGAGTCGAGATCCCTGTCGATTCTGTACTGCTCGCCCTTGGTGCCGCGTCCGAAGGACGGGGGATCGAGCATGATCGCATCGTACTTGCGGCCGCGGCGAATCTCGCGATCCAAGAACTTGCCGACATCCTCAACTATCCATCGTATGGGAGCCGCATCCAGTTGGTTCAGGCCCGCGTTCTCTCTTGCGCGTGTGACCATCGATCGAGATGAGTCCACGTGACACACCGAACAGCCAGCACGCGCAGCGGCGAGCGTTGCGCCGCCTGAGTACGCGAACAGGTTGAGGACTTCCACGTCCTCCGCGTTGGGCGTGCGTAGCGTGTCGGTAATCCAGTCCCACAAGTGACGCGTCTCTGGAAACACGCCGAGATGACCGGCGGGCGTGAGCTCGAGTCTCACTGCGATGTCGTTGATTGTGACGACCCAAGGTAAGGGCAACTCGGCGTCCGCACACGTCTGCCAGCCGCGCTCTCGGTCGAACGAGGCAGCGGCCCTCGCCCACATCTCGGGCTTCTGCTGCCCCCAGGATGCCTGGTCACAAGGGCGTGACAGAATCACACCGCCGAAGCGTTCGAGCTTCCGCCCTTCGCCGCTATCTAGTAGCTCGTATTCGTTGTGCATCTGTGCTTCGTGCCACTCGTGTCCGAGTTTTCGCGTCATGGGTGCGCCGGACCCGCCTGAGCGGCGACGTACTCCCCGTACCAGGCCATCGCGGCGAGGGCTCGCACCGCGGCGACCGGCGAGTAGAGAATGACCGGATCGTGTGCCGCTCCGCCCGGGAAGGTCGCGGCCTCGAGAGGGCGGAGGGGGACGTTGATAATCGGTTTGCCGGTGCTCTCCATGAGCTCCGTCACGCGCTCGAGAAAAGCGACCTCGGCGGGGTTGAAGCTGCCGCGGCCCGGTCCGCCAGCCACTCCGGCGGACACTGCATCGTCTGACGTCCAGCCGGTGGAAGGGCTGCGGAGGATGCCGAGCACGACGACAGCGTCCACGACATCGCTCTCCGCGAGCATCGTCAGTGTGCTGGCTGCGAGGTCGGGCCCGACAGCCGCCACAAGGTCGACGGGATTGCTGCGGCACCAGTAGCCGGGCAGGAGCTCGTCCAGCGCGGCGAGGACGGTAGGCTCGAGCGCGGCCAACTCGAGGTCGTTGCGGGCCAGCTCGTCCGCCGCCAGCACGCCCCACCCTCCCCCGAGCGTCATGATGGCCACGCGGCGGCCCGCCGGCAACGGGAGCGCGGAAAGACACAGCGCCAGGTCCAGGCTCTCGTCAGGGCCCGTTCGCACGAGGCAGCCCGTCTGACGCGTGGCAGCCAGGAAGACGTCAGTAGAACCCGCCATGGCGCCGGTGTGCGATGCGGCTGCGCGGCGCCCGTAGTCCGTCATGCCGCCGGGCAAGACCACCACCGGCTTCTTGAGCGTGATGCGGCGCAAGACGTCGATGAAGCGGCGGCCGTCGCCGACCTCTTCGAGGTATACGAGCACGGCTGAGGTCTCCGGGTCGTCTCCAAGGGCGTCAAGTACATCGAGTGCGGTCGTAGAGGCCTGGTTGCCGACCGTCACGTACTTGTCGATGCCGACGCCGCGCCGCTCAGCCCTGGTGACGAGCTGCACGCCGATGTTGCCGGACTGGGAGATGATGCTGAGCCCACCGGGCTGAGGCCGCAACTCCAGAAAGCCGACGGCGTGGAGCCGGCTGTGCGTCGCGAGCAGGCCCATGCAATTGGGGCCGATGAGAGTGACCCCCGAGTCCCTGGCAGTCCTGACCAGCTCCGCCTCCGCGGCGGCCCCCGCCTCTCCTGCCTCCGAGAAGCCCGCAGCCACCACGAGCGCGACCGGAATCCCGAGCTCGCCGCACTGATCGATCACGCTTTTCACGTGCGCCGCCCCGACTGCCACCAGCGCTAGGTCCGGGGCCTCCGGCAGCTCAGCGATGCTGGCGAAGGCGGGCAGATCGGACACGGTGCCGCCGCGACCGTTCACAGGGTAGATCGAACCGGCGAAGCCGCCGTCGATAAGGTTGCGCATGAGGGACCCGCCCCATTTGAGAGGGTCGTTCGAGGCGCCGACGACCGTAACGGCGCGCGGCGCGAACAAGGGGGTCAGATCCGGAGACGACGCGTCGCGTGCGACGGAGGCTGACGCGCCTCGCTCCGCGGCAGGCTCCAGGATCACGAGTGCGTCGGCGGCCACCGGCGTCGCGCCTTCAACGATGAGAGGGTTCACATCGATCTCGGTCACGGCCGGATAGTCCTCTGCGATGCGCGCCAGCGCCCGGATTGCTCCGGCGAGTAAGGCGCGATCCACAGGCGGCATGCCGCGGAATGCGTCGAGCAGCGCGCTCGCCCTGATTCCCGCGAGCATGCTCTCGATGTCCCGGTCCCCCAAAGGCGTCACGCCAAGCGCGATGTCCCTGTGGGCCTCGGCAAAGATCCCTCCGATGCCGAAGATGACGACCGGGCCGTAGGAAGGATCGCGCTTCATGCCGACCATGAACTCGCGTGCTCCTCGAACCATCCGCTCGACGAGAAGCGTGGCGTCCTGACCTTCGGTGCGAGCCAAGAGGGAGCGAGCAGCGGTGCGGACAGCTTCGTCCCCAAGGAGGTCCAGAGCGACCAAGCCGTGCTCCGTCTTGTGGGTGATGCGCGGTCCGATGGCCTTGACGACCACGGGACCGTCGAGCCGCCTGGCGATCGCTGCGGCCTCGTCCTCGTTGCGTGCGAGGCCTCCTTCGGGGACGGAGATCCCGTAGCCGGCGAGCAACACCTTCGCCTGCGACTCGTCCAGGGCGCCGAGACCGTGAGCTACCGCTGCGGCAACGACTGCGGTCGCTTCGCGTCGGGCGTCCGCTGCTTCTGTCACCACGGCGCATTCACCCGGGCTCGCGTTCGTTCTCCCCT
>DATHUB010000131.1:0-12240 GCA_035462695.1 Coriobacteriia bacterium
TCGACCTTCCACTTCTGCAGCTCGGCGTATCGGGTATACATTCGGTAGAGGTCGCCTGCGAAGATGGCGGCCTCATCGCCGCCGGCACCGGCCCGAATCTCGACGATGATGTCCTTCTCGTCGTTCGGGTCGCTCGGCAACATCATGACCTTGAGCTCGTCCTCGAGCTGCGGAATACGTGCCTCCAGCTCATGCGTCTCCTCGGCGGCGAACTCACGCATCTCGGGGTCGCCTTCGGAGCGCATGACCTCCCGAGCGTCATCGAGCTGGTCGAGCACGGAGAGGTACTCGCGCGCCTTGTCGGCGAGCGGCGCCTGGGAGCGTTGCTCCTTCGCGAGGCGCGTGTACTCCTTCTGGTCGTTGAAGACGGCCGGATCGCTCAGGCGAGCGGTGAGATCCTCGTAGGAGGCAAGTATCTGTCGAAGCTTCTCGCGCATATCAGACGACTTCCTTAAGTCGGTGGGGGCCAAACAGGCGACTCGCCCTGCGGGCGTCGCGGCTTTGCGCGGGCGACACGGGCTCGACGGCCCACGCGCCCGCTACAGCTACGCCGGAGCGGGTACGTCGGCGAGAGGTTCGATGCAGGGCTCCTCTTCGCCGCAGCCCTCCTCGCGCTTCTCGCGCTCGATCACGGGTAGTACGGCGGCCACGGCAACCTCGATCATGTCGTCCTCAGGCTCCCGAGTCGTCATCCGCTGGAGCTGCATGCCCGGCCACAGCATGGCCTTCACGAACGCGTTGTCCGAGTGGTTGCCCGCCCACTTGACCGTCACCTCGTAGGCGAGTCCGGCCACGAGCGGTAGCAGGATCAAGCGCGAGGCGATCGCGACGAGCATGACGCCCCATCGGCCCTCAAGGCCCAGGCCGGCGGCGATGGCGCGAACCGGCACGAGCGAGAAGACGAGGATCGCGATGAGCATGACCATGAGCAGGAACGACGTCCCGCAGCGCATGTGCTGGGTCGAGTACTTCTGAATCAGCTTGGTCTCGAGCGGCAGCCCGTGCTCGTAGGCGTGAATCACCTTGTGCTCTGCGCCGTGATAGGCGAAGACCCGTTGGATGTCCTGAATGCGGCTGATACCCCAGATGTAGAGGAAGAACGCGGCGACGCGAAGCACGCCGTCAACGATGTTCCAGGTGAAAGGCTTCTCCGCTGCCGAGGACTGCACGAGCAGGTTCGTGAGGACCGCCGGCAGCACGATGAAGAGCAAGATCGCGAGCCCCGCGCCGAAGACGAGCGACATGGTGATCTCTTTGGAGGTGAGTTGCTCCTCCTCGGTCTCTCCCGACATCTCGGCCGAGATGGAGAACGCCTTCATCGCCAGCGACATCGTCTCGACGAGCGCGACGACACCGCGAATGATCGGCTTGCGCATCCACTCGTGCTTCTTTGCGGCACTGACGAGCTCGTGCTCCTCGGTGTGGATGGAGCCGTCGGGCTTTCGCACGGCGATCGCCCAGTTGAGCTTCCCGCGCATCATCACGCCCTCGAGGACCGCCTGGCCGCCGATGTGCGTGTGAGTCACCGGAGCGTCGATGCGTTCGACGTCGCTGCTCATGAAACCTCCCGTTTCGGTGCTTTGGGGTAGGGCTCGCCGCACGTCATCTTCCCTTCCCGGCACGCGCCCCTTCGGCACGACGCACCGGCGTCCATGAAGATGTACGGAGCCGTTGGCTCGGCGAGGTCCAGCATCGCGAGCGCGAGTTCCCGGATCTCCCACTGCGCTCGCCTGCAGCAACGCAGCTCGAGGAAGTGCAGGAACTCGCGGATGTTCATGGTGACGACGATCTTTGTCTCCATGGCGTTGGGCAGAAGGTAGCGAGCGTCTTCCGCCGCGACGCCGGAGTCGATCAGACGGCGATACGCCACGAATGCTGCGCCGCACGCCTCCAGATACGCCTGCCTCGCCTCCGGGTCGGCATCCACAGCCGGAGGCACGATGAAGGCGGGGTTGTCGGCGTACGAGACGTAGCGCTGGGACTGCTGGTTGTAGCTCGCCAGCCGATGGCGCACGAGCTGATGCGTGAGAGCGCGCGACACGCCATCGATCGCGAAGGTGTAGCTGGCGTGCTCGAGTGCCGAGAAGTGCCCGCTGTTCATGATCGTTCGGAGCACCTTGCGCACCGCGTCCTCGCCCATGTGGTCCATGAGCTCGGCCGCCCCGATGGGGGCATAGCAAAGCCGAGCGGCGACAGCCACTGCGCGCTCGGGATCGGGCGTGTGGTAGAGCAGGCGGACATCCATATGGAGGCCTGAGTCCTTCGCTAGAAAGCCGCAAGAAAGCGGCGGAAACGAAACAGGGAGGCGCAGTCTTCGCGCCTCCCCATTCTAGTCATGCGTGCGAGGTCGCGCGAACTACTCGGCGGTCTCCTCGGCGGCAGGCTCCTCGGCCGGGGCCTCCTCGGTTACGTCCTCGGCGACCGGCTCTGCCTTCGGGGCCTCTTTCGGGGCGTCCTTGGCAGCCTTCGCCTCGAAGTGAGCGGCCTTGGCAGCCTTGTCGGCGGCCTTGGCGTCGCGCTCGGCCTTGACCTTGGCCTCAGCCTCTTCGGCGGCCTTGCGACGAGCGTCCTTCTCGGCTGCATCCTTCTCGAGGACAGCGGAAGCGGCGGCACCGAACTTGTCGGTGAAGCGCTGCACGCGTCCACCGGTGTCGACGAACTTCTGCTGGCCGGTGAAGAACGGGTGGCACTGGTTGCACAGTTCGACATGCAGCTCTCCGCCGGCAGTCGAACGAGTCTCGTAACGGTTCCCGCACGAGCAGACCACATAGGTCGACTCGTATTTCGGGTGAATTCCTTCTTTCACGATCACACCTCCGATGATGCCCTGGTTTCCGACCAGGGCGGTGAGGACAGCCGAAAGAGGATATCACGGGTCACCTTGGTATGCCATATCTGTCGCGCGAGCAACGAGTCGCTGACAGAAGGTGCCACACTGGGACGCACAGGAGCCATCAGGGGTAGACCGAAGGTGGAGGTGCTCGTCATGAGAACCAGACATCTGGTGGTGCCGCTAGTGGCAGTAGTCGTCGTGTTCGCGGTGGCGCTTGCTCCGGGATGCCGCCGGGCCCAGGTCGTCGAACCTCCCGAGCCCCCGCCGGCCGCGGAAGAGAGCGAGCCAGCGCCCACTCCCCCCGCCGAGGAAGCCCGAGAGGTGCGGCTCTACCTCGTCCGAGACGAGAAGATCGGCGTCGAGGGGACAACCATCCCGCAAGCGAGTGAGACGACCTCGCTCGTTGCCGAATCACTCGATGCGCTCGCAAAGCAGCCGCTCTCCAGCCAGCGCTACGGTCTCGGAACCGCCGTCCCGGTGGGGACCGAGGTCCGCGGCGTCGAGATGAACGGCAGGACGGCGATCGTGAACCTATCGAAGGAGTTCGAGACGGGAGGCGGCTCACTTTCGATGCAGCTGCGCGTCGCCCAAGTCGTCTATACGGCAACGCAGTTCGAAGACGTCGACCGCGTCGCCTTCGAGATCGAGGGCGAACGCGTGGAGTCGATCGGCGGCGAAGGAGTCTCCGTCGACCCGCCCCTTACCCGCGACGATTGCGAGGCCGTCACACCCGCGATCCTGGTCGAGGCGCCCGTCCCCGGAGCGGCGATATCCAGCCCCGTCACGATCTCGGGAACGGCGAACGTCTTCGAAGCGCGGTTCATGGCGAAGGTCTCCGACGGTCTCGGCGACACGCTCACCGAACAGCCCATCACCGCAACCTCCGGTACGGGCACCCGCGGCACCTTCACCGACGACCTCACCTTCGACGTCGTGGGTCCGGGAGCGGGCTCGATCAGCGTCTACGCCCTCTCCCCTAAAGACGGCTCCAAGACCGACGAGATCAAGATCCCCGCGCAGCTAGTCGAGTAGCAAGATAGCTCGGATCGAGCCTTGCGACCCGGTACTGTGTACCGGGTTGAGGGCGCGCGAAGCGCCGCCCCCCAAGGGTGCGGCGCGAGTTCCGCAGCAGAAAGGCCGCCCCCCGGGCGGCCTTTCTAGCGAGGACTGTCTGAGCGCGGCACCCTTGGGGGGCGGCGCGTTGGGACGGCCTAGAGATCGATCCCGTTCCGATTCTCCTGGGCCTTGCGCGCCATCTTGCCGAGGAACTCCATGTTGCTCTCGGTCTGCTTGAGGCCCTTGAGCAGCATGTCCATCGCCCGCTCGGTGTTGTCGATGCCGTGCAGGATCCGGCGGACACCCCAGACGAACGGGGCCTCCTGCGGATCGAGCAGCAGCTCCTCTTTGCGGGTTCCGGAGGTGATGACGTCGATGGCCGGGAAGATTCGGCGATCGGCGAGATTGCGGTCGAGGCGGAGCTCCATGTTACCGGTGCCCTTGAACTCCTCGAAGATGACCTCGTCCATCTTGGAACCGGTATCGACCAGCGCCGTCGCCAGGATCGTCAGCGACCCACCGAACTCGATATTTCGCGCCGCACCGAAGAACTTCTTGGGCGGGTAGAGCGCCTGAGAGTCGACGCCACCAGACAGGATGCGGCCACTCGCCGGCTGCGCGAGGTTGTAGGCACGAGCGAGTCTGGTGATCGAGTCGAGCAGGATGACGACGTCGAAGCCGCTCTCAACGAGGCGCTTGGCGCGCTCCATCACGAGCTCGGCAACCGCGATGTGGTTGTCGGCGGGCATGTCGAAGGTCGAAGAAACGACTTCGCCGTGAATCGAGCGCTCCATGTCCGTGACTTCCTCGGGCCGCTCGTCAACGAGCAGGCACATGAGGTGGACTTCGGGGTTGTTCGCAGAGATCGAGGCGGCGATGTCCTTGAGGACGGTCGTCTTACCGGCCTTCGGCGGTGAAACGATCAGGCCACGCTGACCCTTGCCGATCGGCGCGACCATGTCGATCGTCCGTGCGGTCATGAACTGAGGGCCGTGCTCCATGCGCAGGCGCTCGTCTGGATAGACCGGAGTGAGGTCGGCGAACTTGGGACGGCGACGGTTTGCTTCCGGATCGCGTCCGTTGATCTGATCCAGCCGCTGCAGGGCGGGGTACTTTTCGGACTCCTTTGGAGGCCGAACCTGGCCGCGGACGAGATCGCCTCGGCGAAGCTCGTTTCGGCGCACCGTCGACATCGACACGTAGACGTCCTTGTCGCCGGGCAGGTATCCGCTCGTACGAACGAATCCGTAGCCCTCGGGCAGAACGTCGAGCACGCCCGAGATCTCGACGAATCCCTCAGCTTTGACCTTGGCCTCGAAGACCGCGTCGACGACCTCGTCCTTCTTCTTCAAAGCCTTGACGTCGAGGCCGAGCTCGCCGGCCATCGTCTTGAGCTCCGCAACGGTCATCGTCGTCAGCTGCTCGCGTGTTACCGAAGGCTGAGGTGCTGCATCCTGTGGCGGTCCGCCTCCGCGGCGTCCCCGCTTACGTGGGCGTGCCGTCACGCGTTCTTCACCTTCTCCCAGTCAGCAAGAAACGACTCGAGACCGCGGTCGGTCAGCGGGTGCTTGACCAGATTCTTGAGGACCGCGAACGGTACAGTCGCGATATCGGCGCCCATGAGAGCCGCCTGGGTCACGTGGTTTGCCGAGCGAATCGACGCCGCGATGACCTCGACCTCATGACCGAAGTCGTAGTTGCTGAGCGCCTGCACGACCTGCTCGAGCTGATCGATTCCGTCCTCCGAAATGTCATCGAAGCGACCGACGAAGGGCGAGATGTACGAGGCGCCACTGCGCGCAGCGAGCATCGCCTGGGGAACGGTGAAGCACAGAGTCATATTGACCTTGATGCCCTTGTCGTGAAGCGCCTTGGTCGCGGCGAGGCCCTCGGGCATGGTCGGGACCTTGACGACGAGATTCGGCGCGATGGCGGCCAGCTCTTCGCCCTCGCGGATGATCTCGGCGCGATCGAGGCCGACGGTCTCGCCGCTGACCGGACCGTCAACGATGTCGCAGATCCGCTTCAGGTGATTGTGGAAGTCGCCGAGCTTACCCCCCACCCGCGAGTAGAGCGTCGGGTTGGTCGTCACGCCGGCGAGAACGCCCCAGCTTGCGGCCTCCTCGATCTCGGCGATGTCGGCCGTGTCCAGAAAGAACTTCACGTGCCCTCCTTGTTGCTCACTGCCGGACAAGTGCCGGCATCTGTCTTCTCGTTCACTGCCGCAGCCACTATGTGCTCGAGCACATCTGCCACTGTGCGATCGAGCTGGTGGCTGCAGATCACCGGGATGTGGTGCTCCCGGGCCATGTCCTCTATGTAGCGTCCGAGCATGCGTATCTCGGTGAAGTTCGCTCGGTAGCGTTCGAGTGGCCGACTGCCTTCGGTTTGAACTTCTCGAATGTAGAAGTGACTCAAGTGTGATTGCGCATCGTCGACAGCGATGACTATTTGGATGACGAGCGCGCCTTCGAACGCTGTGGCATCGAGATACCCCGGAACGAGGTGAACGCCTTCGATGACCATCGAGAGACCTTCGACAACCGCGCGGTCTATAAGGGATTTCACTCCCGCGTTCACGGCGGCAGTCTGCTCGCGAAAGCCAACGATTACGGGATTGGCGCCCTCGGGCACCGGGACTCTCAGACCCCGCCACGCGCTGAACGCGCTTTCGTAGATCGCGGGCATCAGGTCACGACTGAATATACCACGCATGACCTCACGAACGGAATCCGTCGATGAA
Organism: Coriobacteriia bacterium; assembly: GCA_035462695.1. Classification (GTDB taxonomy): domain Bacteria; phylum Actinomycetota; class Coriobacteriia; order Anaerosomatales; family PHET01; genus DATHUB01. The sequence goes on from DATHUB010000131.1 coordinate 6,633, forward strand.
ATGCGCGTGATGCCGAGGCGGTGAGCAATCTCGGTGGCGATCGTCGACTTGCCCACTCCGGTGGTTCCGCCGATGAGGATGATGAGCGGACGGTCGAGCTTGGAGACATCGCGCATCTTCAGATAGCGCGTCGCGAATTCGTCAGACGACATGCGCTTCAGATACTCGGCGGCCATCCGGCGCAGCTTCTCGCTATCGATGTCGAGCTCGCCGCGCTCGCGCAGCTCATCCTGGATCGCTTGGGCGATCGTGTAGGCCTTACTTGGCGGCAGTCCCGTCGACATGAAGGAGACGGCGAGAAGACCCTTGCTGAACGGCAAGCCGTGAGACTTGTCGGAGATGGTGATGATGGGCGGCCTCTCCGGGCTCATCGGTGACTCCCCCTCCTCGCGGCGCCTCTTTGGGCGGCCGTGGCGGCGGCAGCGCGGACCTCGTCGCCGAGGTTCGAGCCGTCAACGGCTACCGGAACGTTGTCGCAGAGTACTGTCGGAACGCCGATCGCCTCGCCCTCGGCTGCAACGACGTCAATCGCAGCCGCCTTGAGCTCCGTGACGATCGTGTCGAAGGTGCCGGCGTGCTTCGCCAGCTCATCCCTCAGTCGGGCGCGGTTCGAGAGCTGCGTGGTGAAGGCGACGACCTCGCACCCGAACGACGACTCCAAGTGCGCGGCGAGTCTCGGTGCGATCGATGGCATTGCCGTGGTCGCGAAGAACACGCGCCTGCCGGAGATCGGCTCGATCGGGTGCGGTCGAAAGGTGGTGGCGACAACCCGGAGATCCGGGCGCAAGGCTGCGATCGCCTCCCGTATCGCATCGACCTCGGCTTCGCTCGCGACGGGTTCCTCGGCAAATGAGATGACGGCCAGGTCCGCTCGCGAGAAGCGATACGGCCCGAAGTAGTCGGTCACGTAGCCGGTACCGCGTCCCCCTGCGACTACTAGTATGGTCGCGTCGGCGTGAACCGGAGGAATGGCGGCACCGCTGCCCTCAAGGATCATGAGTTCCTTGCCGAGACGATCGGCGACGCGAGCGCCGTCCGGCACGTTGCTGAAGAAGGTCTCGCCCGCGAGCCCTCCTCCGCAGCGCCGGCATCCGACGGTCGTGACCCGGCTCATCACTGCGTCCTCGTAGTTGTCGCTCGACGCATGCTTTCCTTGTCGCGCGAGCTCCAGCAGGTCGGGCGTGGTGAGACGGACCTGCTCGCCGTGAATGATCTCGGGCTCGCTCGGACCGCCTCGCCCCATCGCGAGCACGACGACGTCGGTGCCGGCCGCCTTGAGCTCCCTTGCGACGTACGCCGAGATCGCCGTCTTGCCGACCCGCTTGCCGGTCCCTATGACGCCGAGCGGCGGCGTGCAGGGTATGACGCGCGACCGCGGCGGCGTGAAGACGAAGTCGGCGCCTCGATATTCAACGCCGAGTGACAGCGCGAGCGATGCGAGCCGCAAGCGGTCGGTCGCGGCAAGAACCGGCTCATCGGACAGGTCGACCACGACGTCGGGTTCGAAGCGTTCGATGGCAGCGCGCAACGCGTCGTCCGGGGTCAGGCCGTACACGAGGGGGACTCCGTACACATCGGGACCTTCCGAGTCGACCTTCTCGGTGCCACCGAGGAAGACCGCTGCAAGCACCTCGTGTTCGCCAGACAGTGCGGACAGCGCGAACTTCACGACGGGCGGATAGTGCTCGCCGTCGATGAGGGCGACCGCCCGGCTCATACCGCGCCCTCCACCGGTTCGATGCCGTGCTCGACGGCGGGCTCCATGCCCGGACGCCATCTGCAGTAACGTCGGTTCACATCGTGAAAGTCGGCGACGATCGTCGCATCCACGTAGGGCTCCTTAAGGAGTACGCGCACTTCAGTCCCGGCAACCTCGAGGATGTTGTAGCAGGGCCGGACCTTTCCCCTGAGCCGATGGGTGCAGCAGGTGCCGGCGTTCACGATCAGCATGTCTTCGAGGCGCCATACATTCGGTACGTGCTTGTGCCCACACAGGACGAGGTCGACACCGTTGGTTGCGAGTACCTTGAGGAGATCGCCTGCGTCGTGGACGATGTTCCGCTCCCGCCCGGTGCCGGGGACCGGCACCAGATGATGATGCATCGCGACCACCTTGAACTCCTCGAACCCTTCCGAGAAGCGCTCTTCGATCCAGCGGTACCGGTCGCGCCCGATGCGTCCTGAGTCGAGATCGGGCTCGCTCGAGTCCAGGCCCAAGACCCTGAGCCCTCCGTAGGCAAGGTTGACCCCGCGCTCTCCAAAAAGGTCGGCGAAGTGTTCGTCGCCCACGTTTCGCGCATCGTGGTTGCCGAGGAGCACCGCGACGTGGTCGCAGTCGATCGCCTCGATGAGCCGATGGGCCTGGGTGAACTCCTGCCGGAAACCCATGTCGGTCAAATCGCCAGTGACCACGACGATGTCGGGTTTCAGCTCGTTGAGTTCGTCCACCACTCTCTTCGCGAGCGACGGAATGTGATAGCGCGACCCGCAGTGCAGGTCCGAGATGTGGGCTATGACCGTTGGCTTGCTCATGGCCTCTCCCATCCTTGCGGGCTACTTAGGCAGCGACTGGCGGGTCAGCGTGTCGCGACTCGACAGCGACTTCAACCCCCCGAGCTGGTCGGTGAGCGAGAACAGCGACCCGAACAGGCGGTCCAGTTCGTCGCCGTAAGTGATGACTTCGTAGTCGCCCTCGATGCCGCCCTGCTCCGCGGCGGCCTCCAGCGCGTCCCGATACGTGCCGATCTCGTCGACAAGACCGAGTTTCTTCGCCGTCTCACCGCTCCAGGCCCAGCCGGTTGCCAGCTCCTCGACCTCGGCGCGCGGGAGCTTGCGCCCCTCGGCGACGATGTCGATGAACTGTCCGTAGGCCTCCTCGACCTCGCCCTGGATGAGAGCGCGCTCCTGCTTCGTCAAGGGACGATATGGGCTACCGGCGCCCTTGTACTTGCCGGCAGTGATGATCTGGAACTCCACACCCACCTTGCCGAGAAGTTCCTCGACGTTCGGTATCTCGGCGATGACGCCGATGCTTCCAACAGTGGAGCCGGGGTTCGCCCATATCTCATCGGCCTGAGAGGAGATCATGTAGGCACCGGAAGCGCCGACATCGCCCACGGAGACAATGACCGGCTTGGTGCAGTCGCTCACGTAGGTCGCGATCTCCTCGCTTGCAGCGACGGTGCCGCCGGGCGAGTCGACGCGAAGCACGATCGCCTTCACGTTAGGGTCGTCTTCGGCCTGCTCGAGGATGTCGAGGAAGTACTCAGGGGTCACGACCCCTGAGTAGTAGTCGCCTGTCCCCGCTATCACACCGTCGACGTGGATGACCGCGATGCCGTTGCCGCCCGGGACGTCGAGTCCATCGGAACCCAGGAAGAGGAAGGGCAGCATGCAGCTGCTTACTATCAGCAGAAGGACGACCGCGACGCCAACGACCCACCAGATCCACGCGCGGCTGCGCCGCTTCGGCGCGTAGCCGGAGTACTCGGGGGGCGCGACAGGCGGGACCGCCTGCTCTGAGACTCTCGACTCAGAGGGGTCACGCGGGGGTACGGGCGGGTAGCCTTGCTCGGCCATGTTCGCCTCCGAGGCGCGGATGGTCTTTCCGCCGGATTGGCGGGGACGCAGGGGATAATTGGATTCTTCCCCACCACGGGCACATGGTCAACCTAAAGAAGCCGCGCACCTGCACGATCGATGCGGATCGCTTGGGGCGCGAGCCGCGTGCCGAGCTGATGTACGGCCGCCGCGGCACGTCGTGCGATCTCCTCGGCGAGCGCATGAGCGGACTCGTCGGTGTCGGCAGCCACGAGCCCGATAACGGTCGGACCGGCGCCCGAAAGCGCGACCCCGGCGGCACCTGCCTCCCTCAGGATGTCGTGCACGGTCTGCAGATCGGCCACGGCGGCGGCACGGTAGGGCTCATGCAGGCGATCGGCAAGGGCGGCGCCGAGCAGTTCGGGCCTGCCTGTGGCGATGGAGGCAGCCAGGAGCCCTGCGTGGGCCACGTTGAAGGCAGCATCCTCGTGCGGGACGGCGTCGGGCAGCATCGCGCGCGCCGTTGTGGTGGAGAGCTCCTCCCGCGCAGGCACGACAACCGCGGCGAGCCCGCGTGCGGGCTCGAAGCGCGCGCACCGAGCGCGGCCTTCGTCGGTCCAGCAGACCGTGAATCCCCCTACGAGCGCGGCAGCGACGTTGTCAGGGTGGCCCTCCAGTTCGGCCGCGATCTCCAGCCGTCGAAGATCGCCGAAGTCGGCGTGGACGAGCGCCTCGCCGAGGAGCAGCCCGCCGACGATAGCAGCTGACGACGAGCCAAGACCGCTACCGGTGGGGACGCGGTTCACGCAGCCGATCTCGGCGCGCAAGCCCGGCTGGCCCGCCTCGGCGAAGGCCCGCGCCATCGCGATCGCGACGACATTGCCGGCGTCCGTGCGCAGCACCCCGGCGCCCTCGCCGGCGACATCGACACGCCACTGGTCGGCGAGCTCGGCCTCGAAGCGGTTGTGGAGGTCGAGAGCGAGACCGAAGCTATCGAAGCCCGGTCCGAGGTTTGCCGAAGACGCGGGAACGAGAACGGCTGCTCCCACGACGCCTACAGGTCCTCGACGCGCAGAACGGCGTCGACGCTCTCTACGGAGTCGTGGCTGCGAATCTCATCGAGCGCCTTCTGAACGGCCGATTCGCGAGCAGAGTGAGTGACGTAGACCAGCTCCGCGGTCTCACCCTCGGCCGGGCGCTGGATCACGCTCGCGAGCGATACGTCGTTCTCGCCGAAGACCTTGGCGGTCGAGGCGAGCACACCGGGGCGGTCCGCCACGCGCAGCCGAACGTAGTAGCGGCTCTGAAGCTCGGAGACGTCGCGAACTCGTAGATGCTCGGTGCAGGTGCAGCCGACGAGCGGGGCGCAGCCCGACTGGATGCGTCGCGCGACCTCGACGAGGTCGCCAACCACGGCCGAAGCGGCCGGGAGCGAACCGGCACCCTCGCCGAAGAACATCGTCTCGCCGACGGAGTCTCCAACCACGTAGATCGCGTTGTAGACCCCACTCACGCTGGCGAGAGGGTGGCTGTTCGGAATCATCGTGGGGTGCACGCGCACATCGATCTCTCCCTCGATCCGACGCGCGATCGCAAGAAGCTTGATGGTGCTGTCCATCTGCTTGGCGTAGTCGATGTCGGCAGGCGACAGGCCGCGGATCCCCTCGGCAGGGACCTGACTCATCACGACGCGGCTGTTGAACGCGATGGAGGAGAGGATCGCTATCTTGGCAGCTGCGTCGAGGCCGTCGACGTCGGCGGTAGGATCCGCCTCGGCAAAGCCGCGCTCCTGCGCCTCGGCGAGAGCCGTGTCGTAGTCCAAGCGATCTTCTGCCATGCGGGTGAGCATGTAGTTGGTGGTGCCGTTGACGATGCCCATCACGCTCAGGATCTCGTTGCTGGTGAGCGAGTGCTTGAGCGGCTCGATGATCGGAATGCCGCCGCCCACGCTCGCCTCGAAGCGGATGTCGACGCCGTTTGCCTCGGCGGCCTGCATGACCTCTTCGCCGTGGCTCGCGAGCAAGGCCTTGTTGGCGGTGACGACGCTCTTACCGCTGCCAAGCGCGGT
>DATHUB010000132.1:0-3309 GCA_035462695.1 Coriobacteriia bacterium
TCGCGAGAGGGCGGAAGGCAACTGGCCACTGCTCTTGCCGAGTACGGCTTCGGAGTGCTGTCGCTCGACTTGCGCGGGCACGGGGAGAGCACGGGGCGAACCAACCGGCTCGGGTGGCAGGGGACGACCGACATTCGCGCCGCGGTCGACTACATCACCGCACACGAGGGTGACGTCGCGATAGGTGGCGTCGGCTTGTCGATGGGAGGGGAGGTGCTTCTTGGCGCTAGCGCCACCTGTCCCGAGGTTACTGCGATCGTGGCGGATGGTGCCACACGTCGGTGCACCGAGGAGCTAATCGCTCTGCCCTCGAAACGCCCTTTCGCTGAGAACTTCACGTCGAGGGTGATGTACGGCGCCGTACAGATCTTCTCGGGAGAACGGCCACCGACGCCCTTGCTCGACGAGATGGCGCGCTCCACATCCACGCGCTTCCTGCTCATCGCGGCTGGCAACAACGACCTCGAAGTGGCGTTCAACGAGCGCTTCTCGGACGTCATCGGCGCACGCGCGCAAGTGTGGGTGGTCCCGGACGTAGACCATGTGGGCGCACGCGCGCGCCATCCGAGGGCGTACGAGAAGCGACTCGTCAGCTTCTTCGAGGGAGCGCTGTCGGGGGAATCGCCGGAGTCGCCAGAGTGATGCCGCCGGAACCGGGGATTGCCGCCATCAAGTCCCCGACGCCGCACGTCAGGTGGGGTATCTTCATGTCATACCCCTGGGACGAGAGGCTGGTGCGCTAGATGGAGAACAGGTCCAAAACCGGTTCGATCGACGAGTACATCGCCGAGTTTCCTGCCGAAACACAAGAGGTCCTGGAGCAGATGCGCGCGCTCATCAAGGCCACCGCGCCTGATGCGACCGAGACCATCAGCTACGCGATACCGACGTTCGACTTGAACGGCAAGCACCTCGTCCACTTCGCCGGCTTTCAGAAGCACGTCGGCTTCTACCCGATCCCCACGGGCATGGAGGCGTTCAAAGAGGAGTTGAAGCCATACAAGCAGGGAAAGGGCTCCGTACAGTTCCCCCTGGATCAGCCGCTGCCCGTCGACCTGATTCGCCGCATCGTCGAGTTCCGAGTCGCGGAGAACACGAGCAAGCCCCCGAAGTAGCCACACGGTCTTGGCGTCGAGGTCGGTGTGTGCAGCGTTTCCGAGGCGTAGAGGAGCCGGTCATGACACTGAACGCGAACGTCACAGAACTGCGTCTCGTGGTGACCGCTCCTGATTACGACGAAGCCCTTCGCTTCTATCGGGACGTCCTGGGTCTGAGGCAGAAAGAGGCGTACGCCGTTGCCGGAGGCCACGTCACGATCCTCGAGGCAGGACGCGCCACACTCGAGATCACCGATCCTGTCCACGCTGCTTACATCGACGAGGTCGAGGTGGGCCGCCGGGTCGCCGGTCACGTGCGGGTCGCGTTCAGGGTCGAGGACTCCGAGTCACTCACGCCTGCACTGGTTCACGCGGGCGCCGTTCTGGTGGCCGAGCCGGTCACGACGCCCTGGAATTCACTTAACTCACGACTCGAGGGTCCGGGAGGCCTCCAGCTGACACTGTTCTCCGACTTGCCCCGGTAGCCGATCGTCGTCACGCTCAGCCAAAGCGAACCAGCGTGCGCCAGCAGGCGTCTTATGCTGCAGTGTACGAGTCGTCGAGGGGATTCATGATGAGACTGCCACGCGGCACCCGCTGCACCGTAGCCATGCTAGGCACCTCTCTCCTTATCGCGCCACTCCTTCTCTCAGCATGCGCCACTCCCACGGTGCTCGGACCAACCCTCGTGACCGACGCCCTGCCGCGCAAGGGCGATGCGACTGCCGAGGCGAGCGCGGAGCTCGCCCAGGCGATCAACGACTTCGGCGTCGCGCTGCTCACCACGACGCCCAGCAAGCCGGGAGAGAACACGGTCATCTCGCCCGTCTCGGTGCACGCGGCACTGTCGATGGCGGCAAACGGCGCAACTGACGAGACCGAAGAGCAGATGCGGGTGGTGTTGGCCACCGATGCCTTGGGCGATCGCGAGACGAACGAGCAGTGGGCGGCGCTGCTGAGACGGCTGAACAGGCCCACCTCCCCGCAGACTCTCGATGTCGCGAATGCCCTCTGGGGCCAGAAGGGCGTCCCATTTGAGCAGTCGTTCGTCGACACGGACCGCGATTACTTCGGCGCAGGCTTCTACACGCTCGACTTCGCCGAGGATAACGTGGCCGGAGCAGTCAACGAATGGGTGGAAAACCAGACTCGCGGCATGATCACGAAGATGGTTTCCAACGTTCATCCTGACGCAGTCTTGTACCTTGCCAATGCCGTGTACTTCAAGGGCGAGTGGGTGGAGCCGTTCTCTGAAGAGGCAACCGAGCGCTCATCTTTCACGCGTTCGGACGGTTCAACCGTCAAGGTCGACATGATGTCGACCGCACACCAGATGCACTACGCTGAGAATGGCACACTGCAAGCCACGCGGCTCCACTACGCGGGGAACGAGACCGCCTTCTACGTGCTGCTGCCTAAGGCCGGCGTGAGCTTGGATTCCGCCACGAGCAGCTTGGGGGGCAGGGGTTTCTCGGCACTTCGGGAGAGCATGGCCGAACAAGGTCGGACCGAGGTCGTCCTGCAGATGCCTAAGCTCGACACGGACTTCCGCAAGAGTATTGAGGAACCGCTCACGCGCATGGGCATGACCAACGCTTTCGACAGAGACACAGCGCAGTTTTCGGGCATCGCCAACATCGCTGCGCCGCTGTGCATAGGTGGCGTACTGCACGCCTCGAAGGTGATCGTGGATGAGACCGGGACCGAAGCGGCAGCGGCCACGGTGATCGGCTACGAGGCCGGCGCATTGGCCAAAGCTCCTACGGAGCCGAAGCGAATCGTCTGCGACCGTCCATACCTGTTCGCGATTGTGGATGAAGCCAGCGGGGCGATGTTGTTCCTCGGCGCCGTGAATGACCCGAATGAGTAACGTCCTCGAAGGTAGATTCGTGAGCTCTCGGCACGGCATCTTCGCAGGTGGAGTGCACAGCGGTGCTCGGCATCCGTGAACCAGACAGGGGACCAATGACGCCACATACGTGTCTCATCACCGGCGGCAACGCGGGAATCGGAAAGGCTGCGGCCACCCAACTTGCCGCACAGGGCGCAGAAGTCATCATCGCGACGCGAAGCGAGGAGCGTGGCGAGGCAGCTGTCGCGGAGATACGGGCACAGAGTTCGAGCGATTCGGTCTCTTTGGTCGTCATGGACTTGTCGTCGCGACAGTCAATCCTCGATGGTTGTCAGGCGTTCCGAGAGGGCGGTCACGGCC
>DATHUB010000133.1:0-5365 GCA_035462695.1 Coriobacteriia bacterium
CGCTTCTCGGCTCGAAAGCCTGTTCACAGGTACCTCACCATCCCGGCGATTGCAGTCGGTCGCAGGTGCTGCGCGGCGAAGATCTCGGTGCACGCACCATACCCGCAGTCCGGACACACCTCATCGCCGGCTCTGCAGCACACCGACTCCCCCTCCGCGTCGGCCACGAGTGCTGTGGGCATACGGCGCGTCCACTCTCCTGACGCGAGCGCCTCAAGTCCTGCTCGTGAGTTGATGATGGGGAGACCGCGCGCCTTCATTTCGAGAAGTCCCTCGATCACGTTCGCTCGTTCTGCGGCATCGAGGTAGAGCTCGTCTTTCCCGTAGTACGGTGTGTGGAAGTAGATCATCACCCCGGCCACAGGCAGGCTGGTGTCGCGAACCCACTCGAGGAACGGCTCAAGGCCTTTGGCGGTCAAGCGGTCGACAACGTAGATGACGGCGGTAGGCGGGTGCCCGGGGGCGCGCACCGCCGCCTCAACTTCATCGAAGTGGTCCTCGCGGCGGGTCTTGTAGACGTCTGCCAGGCCATCGATGCTCACCCACATGAGGTCTGCGGAAGAGCGCAAGCCGAGGGTTCCGTTGGTGTAGACGTGCACGTGGAAGTAGCCCATCTGGCGGGCCGCATCGACGAGGTCGTCGAGCTCTCTCTCGCCGTCGCGCCAGAGCATCGGCTCCCCGCCGGTGAAGTACAGCTCGCGGCAGCCGCGCTCGTAGGCCGAGCGCATGATCTCGCACGCCTGCCCGTACGGCATGTCCCCCAGGGCGCCGCTCGAAACGTGGCAGGCGCGACAGTGAAGATTGCAGCGATCGGTGACCGACAGACCGCAGATAAGCGGCCCGGCGTCGCGTCTCACGAGAAACCGCCACGCGTAGGGGGTGTAGTAGCGGACCCGTTCCAGCATGGCCCAACTCCCCCTTGTCCGAGCCCACACAGATCACTCGGAGTCAGCATTTCTATAGGACGAATATACCTGCTTGAGGCCCTTCACGCACATGGGAGCCGCGAATGGCGGGCTACGTCTTCCCCTCCACGCAAGACAGCGACGCGGCATCGGCGGTGAGCCTACGGCTCCAAGCCCACGAAGGGGAAGACCGCCTCGCGCACTTCGCGGATACGCTCGTTCGTCAGCTCGAGCACTCGTTGCGCATCGTCGGCCGGCAGATCGAACGCGTCATGCGCGCCCATGCTTCGCGGAGGCTCGCACAGCAGGCGCGCACCCACGCTCGTGCGCCACGAGTCCGGCACTTCGTCATCCAGCCGGATGCCGGACAGCTCGGCCATCACCCACGTCCACGCGAGCGGCACCACGTCAGCGATGTGGTAGCCGCCTCCGCCAACCGCGGCCAAACGGCCCTCACACAGCTCATCGGCTAGCGCGATGATCCCGCGAACGAGCGCACGGTAGCCGGGCATAGTGAGGCCGAGGCCAGTCTGCGGGTCGAGATGGTGCGCGTCGACGCCGAGCTGCGCGACGATGATGTCCGGGACAAACGCTCGGGCCAAGGGCGCGATGACTTCTTCAAGCGCGGCCTCGAAACACGCGTCGGTGGCCTGTGTGGGCAGTGGCACGTTCGCCGAGAACCCCGCGCCCGCTCCATAGCCGATCTCTCCGGGGAAGCCGGTGCCGGGAAATGCGTGCAGGCCGCTCTCATGAATCGAGATCGTCAGCACATCGGCCGATGCCGCAAACGCTTCCTGCACACCGTCGCCATGATGCGCATCGATATCGACGTACAAGACCCTGAGATCCGGCCGCTGCTCACGGGCAACCGCGATCCCGACCGCAGCGTCGTTGTAGACCGAGAAGCCCGCGGCTCTGCTTCGATGCGCATGGTGCATGCCTCCGGCGATTGAGAACGTGCGCGTGCACCTTCCCGAGAGAACCTCCTCGATGCCCTGAATCGAGCCGCCACAAGTGAGCGCCGCGATCTCGTGCATGCCGGGGTACACCGGGTTGTCCTCAGTGCCAAGACCCAGCACCGGGCGGAAGTCGGAGGCCCAGTCGCCCGCTTGACGAACCGCTTCGATGTAGCCGCTTGCGTGCACGAGGAGCAGCTCTGCCTCCGTGGCTTCTCTCGGCGAGACAACGATGTCCGGAGAGAGGAGGCCGAACGACTCCATCAGCTCGACGGTCAGAACGAGACGCAGCGGGTTGAGCGGATGCGCATCGCCCAGGTCGTAGGCGGCGAGGCGCGAATCCCATATGAGCGCCACTTGGCCCATCGCCGCCTCCGTCTCTACACCGCTCGGTTCGCCGAGATTGCTTATGCGACATTGGCAGACAGAGTACACGTTTGCGCAGCGGGAAACCGCCGACCTACTGTGACAATGGCCGCGATGGGGCAGACTCTCTGTGGAGGTGGGTCGCGTGCGAAAGATGATTGACCCCAAGACGATCGCCCTTATCGGAGCCACTGAGGCCGAGGGGGCCATCGGCAGGACCATCATGGAGAACCTGATGGGCTCCAAGGGCCGAACGGTCTTCCCCATCAATCCCAACCGCGAGGGCGTGTTCGGGATCGACTGCCTGCCGAGCATCAATGCCGCACCTGAGCACGTTGATCTGGCGATAGTCGCGACGCCTGCAGCCAGCGTGCATGACGTCCTACTTGACTGCGCGAAGGCTGGCGTCGACGGGGCTGTCGTCATCTCTGCGGGCTTCGCCGAGGCAGGCAAGGACGGCCTTGAGATGGAGCTGCAGATCAAGAAGGACCTGCGGCCCTACCCGATGCGCGTGATCGGACCCAACAGCCTCGGCATCATCCGTCCGAACGGCGGCCTGTACGCGTCTTGCCTCGGTGCAAGACCGAAACCGGGAAACATCGCACTCATCTCGCAGAGCGCGGCACTCGGCGTGGGCATGCTCGACTGGGCCACCAGCGCCGGAGTCGGGCTCTCCCTCTTCGCATCGACCGGAAGCATGACGGACGTCGATTTCGCCGACTTCGTCGATTTTCTCGGCGAGGACCGCTACACGCGAAGCATCATCATGTACATGGAGAGCATCGGCGACGCGCGGCATTTCATGAGCGCGGCCAGGAGCTTCGCGCGCAACAAGCCGATAGTCATCCTGAAGCCGGGGCGGTTCCCCGAGAGCGCGCAGGCGGTGCTTTCGCATACCGGTCTCCTCGTGGGAGACGACGAGGTGTACGATGCGGCGCTCAAGAGGGTCGGTGTGCTGCGCGTCGAGGAGATCGCCGACCTGTTCCACGCTGCCGAGGTACTCGACTCCCGCCGGCTACCGCTCGGTCCTCGCGTTGCGATCGTCACCAATGCAGGAGGCCTGGGGGTCATGGCCACCGACTCCCTGATCACGCACGGCGGCAATCTCGCGGAGCTTTCTGACAAGACCCTGAACCTGCTCGACGCATCGCTACCGCTTCACTGGAGCCGCGAGAACCCGGTGGATGTCCTCGGCGACGCGACGAGCGCGCAGCTGGTGGAAGCGGTGAAGGCGTGTTCGGCCGATCCGGGCGTGAACGGCATCCTTCTGCTGTACGTGCCTCAGGGAGGAGTTCGGCCTGACGAGATGGCTTCACAGGTTGTCGCCGCGATAAAGAACTTCCAGAAGCCGGTGATCACCGTTCTGATGGGCGGCGACTCCGTCAATCCCGGGCGTGAGATCTTCCATGCGGCCGCGGTCCCGTGCTACGAGACTCCCGAAGAGGCGGTACGCACGTACTTCAGCATGTACCAGTACGCGCGCAACCTCGAGCTTGTCTATGAGACGCCGGCCGAACTGCCCATCGACATCGCCCCTCCCAAGCACAACCTCAAGGCCTTACTCCGCCGAGTAGAGCGAAGCGGTCGCACGATACTCACGGAGGAGGAGTCCAAGCGTTTCATCGGAACGTATGGCTTCCCGGTCACTCCTGCCACGCTCACCGACAGCGTCGATGAGGCGCTCGCGGCAGCGAAGAAGATCGGCTACCCGGTGGTGCTCAAGGTCGTGTCGCACGACATCGTGCACAAGACCGATGTGGGCGGCGTCGAAGTCGGCATCTGCTCGCCTACCGACCTCAAGAAGGCGCGCGACCGTTTGCTGCGCAACATCAAGCAGAACGCGCCTACCGCATCGATCGAGGGCGTTTCGGTCAACGAGATGGTGCGCAAGGTGGACTACGAGCTGATTCTCGGCATGAAGAAGGACCGGCAGTTCGGCTCGGTGGTCGTATTCGGCGCCGGCGGCGTAGCAGCGGAAGGGCTCGCCGACTACGCGGTTGGCCTGCCGCCGCTCAATCAGACGCTCGCTCGTCGAATGATGGAGGAGACCCGGGTCTTCGGGATGATGCAGTCCCCAAGGGCGGGTGTCGCGGCCCTGCAAGCAGGCGAGCTCGAGGAGCTCCTCACTCTGCTCTCGAACATCGTCGTCGACTTCCCCGAGATAGCCGAGATCGACATCAATCCGCTGGTCATCTCCGATGGAAAAGCGTGCGCCGTCGACGCACGCATCGTGATCGACACCGATGCGATGGAGGGGAAGCAGGGCAATCCGCACCTGGTCATCACGCCGTACCCCACGCGCTACGTCTTGCCGTGGCGGCTCTCCGACGGCACCGAGGTGATGCTGCGGCCCATCAGGCCCGAAGATGAGCCGATGGAGTACGAGATGCTGAACACAGTGTCGGAGAAGACCCTCCGTGGCCGCTTCCTGGGCAACGTCACGAGCATTACCCACGAGATGCTGGTGCGCTTCACGAACATCGACTACGACCGGGAGATGGCCATAGTCGCCGAGCTGAGCACTGGGAAGAAGAAGCGGCTCATCGGCGTCTCTCGCCTTACCGTGGAGGCGGACCGCGGATCCGGCGAGTTCGCGGTCCTCGTCCACGACGACTTCCAGGGCCGAGGGCTAGGCCTGAAACTCACGGACATGATGATCGGGATCGCGCAGGAGAAGGGCCTCAAGGAGATCAACGGTTACGTCGACTCGGAGAACAACCGCATGCTCCGCGTGGTGGCCGGACTGGGGTTCGTCGCCGTCGAGAACGTCGACTGCGTCACGACTGTCCGCCTGTCGTTGGGGTGAGATCGTTTAGTTTCGCGGGTCGGCGCACGGAGCGGACACGCGCGTACGGCATCGGTCGCCTCAGCAGCTACAATCGGAAACGAATGACATACATGCCGCCACCTGACCACTGTGGAGACCGCCGTGACGCCTGAGACGCCTGCAGACACTTCGCACTCCGATCCGGAAACCCGGGCCCAGCTCTTGATCGAGCGCGGTATCGCGCACGCTGAGGCCGGGGAACACGAAGAGGCCCTAGCCGACCTCATCGAAGCCCAGCGCTGCGCGGCCGAGGCAGGCGACGATGAGCTGGTCACAGTCACGTACATCAACCAAGGCTTCGCTCACACCAT
>DATHUB010000134.1:0-1827 GCA_035462695.1 Coriobacteriia bacterium
CCCCTTTGCAGGTCGGGCACGGCTCGGTAAGCACGCCATAGAGGCCGTCTGTCACGTTCTTGCGGGTGAGCTCAACCAACCCGAGGCGAGACATGTCCGAGACACGCGTCTTGGTCCGGTCGCGCTCGAACGCCGCGTTCAGTCGCGCGAGGACCGCCTGGCGGTTCGTCGCGTCCTCCATGTCGATAAAGTCGATGACGATGATCCCGCCGATGTCGCGCAGCCTCAGCTGCCGCACCGCCTCGGTTGCGGCCTCGAGATTGGTGCGCACGACCGTGTCCTCAAGGCTCTTGCGCCCCACGTAGCTGCCGGTGTTCACGTCGATGGCGGTGAGCGCCTCAGTCTTGTCGATGGTCAGGTAGCCGCCCGAGGGCAGCGGTACCTCGCGGAGCACCGCGCTGTCGATGTCGCGCTGGAGTCCGTAGGCATCGAACAGCGGCGCCTTCTCTTTGTGCAGCTGCACCCGGCGCAACAGTTTGGGCGCGGTCTTGCGCAAGAATGACACGACCTTCTCGTACAGGCGCTTGTCGTCGATCACCAGGCGGCGGAAATCCTCGCCAAAGGCATCGCGCACGAGGCGCAGGGCCACGTCCATCTCGGTGTACACCACTTCGGGAGCGAGGCCTTCACGGGCCTGGTTCTGCACGCGCTTCCACAGCCGCAGCAAGAACTCGAGGTCGCCTTCGAGCTCCTTCTCGCTCGAACCGGTGGCGGCCGTGCGCACGATCACGCCGATGCCCTCCGGGACGAGTGGCTCGATGGCCCGCTCGAGGCGTTCACGCTCCTCGTCTTCGAGCTTTCTGGAGATGCCGATGAACGGCGAGAACGGCATCAGCACGAGGAAGCGCCCGGGCAGGGTGACCTCGGTGGTGACGCGAGCGCCCTTTGTGCCCATGGGGTCTTTGAGGACCTGCACCATGAGCTGCTGGCCCGGCTTGAGCACCGACTGGATGTCGCGCCGGGGCGCGCCCGGTACGTCCTCGGGCGTCACGACCTCGTCCACGTAGAGGAAGGCGTTCTTCTCGAGCCCGATGTCTACAAAGGCGGCCTGCATGCCCGGCAAGACGTCGCGCACCTTGCCGAGGTACACGTTGCCGACGACGCTTCGCTTCGGCCGCTCGATGTACAGCTCGGCGAGCCTGCGGTCCTCGACGATCGCCACCCGCGTTTCGTGGGTGTCGTGCGAGATCAACATCTCGCGTGTGATTTCTGCCACTAGATGTCCCCGCTACAGGGGGCGGCGCCAGACTCCCTCGTCCTCGATGAGGAGGTCGGTACGGGTGACCGCGGTGCGGACCGATCGTCCGAGCGCGGAGGTGACGAGCACTTCGGGCCTGAGCGATCCCCGGTCACTCATCCGGACTGCAAGCCGGAGAACCGGGCCATCCTCTTGGGACATCACTTCTGGCTCCTTCGGGAGCGCATCGGCGAGATCGAAAACCTTCTGCTTGCCCTTGTGTTCGACACTAAGCGTGCCGACCTTCATGAGCGCTGTAAGGGAGCGCTCCAACTCCTCGTGCGGGATCCCCCCTTCCAGGGTCACGTCGTACAGACCTATCGTCAGCGCGGCTGCCAGTGACTTCTCCCGTCCCGACACGTAGGCGCACTGCATCGGAGCGAGCTCGGCCACCGTCACCGCGGAAAGCGCCCGGCACGCCTCGGCAGGCGGAACAAACCGCGTGAGCACCAGATCGTAGTACTCGCGCTCGCCCGCGGTCCCGACAGGGAGGGCGGGCCCGAATCCGATCCGCATGCGGGGCGTGAACCCGGCGCTCACAGCATACGGCAATCCGGCACGCCGTGCAGCGCGCTCGCAGGCGCGGGCTA
>DATHUB010000135.1:0-6568 GCA_035462695.1 Coriobacteriia bacterium
CATCGCAGGTGTCGTAGACGGCATCGTATAGCTCAGCAAGCTCGGCCGACTGGTAGGCAGTGTAGTCGCTGATATCGCACCCTCGTTCCAAGCGGTCCGGATCACGCCCCTCAAGGGTACCACCGGCCCTGCGGTCGCCGAGACTTCCGCGACTAGTCAGAGCGGCTCGTCTCACGCATTTGCCGTGCGCCGCGCCGGTCGTTTGCCCTCTATATGGAGCATTCCACCTTCAAGTACTCGGCCGCAGCGTCGACGTCATCAAAGAAGGCGACTTGTGCCTGGATGCCCAGCATGTGCAAGACGCGCGCGACATTCGTCGGACAGGAGGCGAGCGCGACGGCTCCGGCGTTCGAGGTCAGGTCGTCGTGGAGCCTGACGAGCTGTCCGACGAACGAGCTATCCATGAAGGTGACGCCCTCAAGATCAATGATCAGGCAAGTAGCCGGGGCGAGCGCGGACATCTGCCTCTTGATGTCCGGCAAGGACGCCACGTCCAACTCTCCCGACAGGTGTAGCACCGGTACCCCGGAGTAGACGCTGTTTCTTGCCGAGAACACCTTGTACCTCCTCGCGCTTCGCGGGCCGCTCGCGATATCCCGTCCGGATGGACGACCCCGGCGGCGATGAGCCGCCCACAAGGCCGATCGCGTTGAAGTCTCCCCTTTTCGGTGTCTTACGGTTACCCACGGACAGCCGAGAAGACACTGGGTCAAGACCGATTGGTGATTCACAGGAGAGTCCCCGGCGTCGGCGCCTTTCGACAAAGGGAAGGAGCCGCTTTCGCGGCCCCTTCCGCCTTGCATGCGCAATCAGTCGACCGCGCCCTAGTAACCTGTTACGACACGCCCCGTCTCCCAGCAGTACGGAGTGCCATTCCGATGAAGCCGGCGATTGCCGCCAGCATCGTGATCAGCACCGCCTCACCGCCGGTGAAGGGCAGGAACGGCTCGGCAGGCTCACTGTCGACCGTCACGCTGACAGTCCAATCGTCCTCGTAGCCACCCTGCACGTTCAGCAAGGCGACGTTGTCTACGTCGGTGGTGCCGACGGGCATTTCTGCGTCGATCCTCATTGTGTAGACGATCGTCCTGGTAACACCAGGCTCAAGGTCGTCATTGTCCGTCCATGTGATCTTGCCGTCGGAGACCACGCCGCCATCCACATCGACCGGCGTCATGTAACGCTCGTCATAATCGTCGATGACTGGAATGGGATCGGTCCAAGTGGCGCTTCCGTCGGTAAGGCTGTAAGAGAGTGTGTAGGTCACGAGATCGCCGGGCTCGGCAGTGGAGACGTCCGCACTCTTCTCGAACTCAAACTCGGTAAACGGCAGGACCGGATCCACGACGACGACTACAACTTCGTCGTCTTCGTAGCCGTCCTGAACGTTCAGCAGTGCCGTGTTCATGATCTCGGTCTCGCCGACAGGCATCTCGGCGGCAACCATCATCGTGTAAACAATCACACGAACCTCGCCGGGGGCCATGTCCGCGTTATCGATCCATGTGATCTTTCCGTTGGCGATGACACCTGTACCGACATCAAGGGGAGTCAGGTAGTCCTCGTCGTAGTCGTCGATGACGGGGATCGGATCCGTCCACGGGTCGCTGTCCTCGGTAAGCGTGTACGTCAGCGTGTAGGTGACGATGTCACCAGGCTGCGCAACTTCACGGTCAGCGTCCTTGTCAAAGAGGAACTGTCCAAACGGTACGCTCTCTTCTGCGTTGCCGAAGTCGAGATCCGTGAGGGCCGTCCCGTTCGACACGTCGACCGTACCTTCAGGTCCAACCGTCATGAACCAACCATCCTGCATCTGCTCTGAAAGCGAGTACGTGCCGGGGAGAAGACCGGTGAAGCCGTAGACTCCGCCTTCCCCGGTGACCGTCTGGGCCACGAGTTCATCGTCAAGGTAGAGATTGATGGTCCACCCGGCCAGGCCGAGCTCACCCTCACTCCACATGCCGTTGGCGTTCTCGTCACCGAACTTGTGACCGCCGACGCTGGCGGTGTAGGTGAAGCTGTTGACCAGGTCTTCCGTCAGCTCTTCGTCGATTCCGAGCTGGGCTCCAAGTTCATACGTAACGCCTTCGTGGACCGCGATCCAAGTGACGTCCTCGATGACCGAACCGCTCGGAAGCTCGACGCTCCCTGAGTACAGACCGTCTTCACCGGGAACGAGTTCCACTTGGACTTCCGGGCCTTCGCTCAGCTGGTACACCGCGAAGAACGTTGTCCCTTCCGGCGCGCCAACGTACGTGAGCTCAAAGGTCTTCGTGAACTCGGGCGTCGGAACCATGAAGTAGAAATCCAGATGGCTGATGTCTGCCCACTTGCCGCTCGGGTTCATCGGCGTGTGCAGTCCTGAATCGGAAAGAACTCCTGGGGAGTACTCGTAGACATTCGCTCCGACGTTGCCACCCTTCGCCACGACTTTGATGACGGGGTAGTCAGACTCGAAGCTGAACTCCACTCCGCCGGGCGTCTCAACCAGGGTCACGGTGATCTCGATATCGATGTTCGGGTCTATGCCTGTGAGAGTGTGCGTAAAGGTACCGGGGAGGTCGTCCTCGTCGATGCGAAGACCGCCAGCGCCGAGCGCGGGATTGCCGGGTACCTCAACGGGCTCTACCAATGCGGAGGAAGTTACCGCCGCAGGAACGACTCTCGCCTCTGGCTCGGGGGCGTCCAATTTGTCGCCAACGGATGCGGGCGCGGGCGCACCAGTCACCGGCTGAGCCTCTTCAGACGGGCTGGGAGCTGCGATTGGATCGGGCTCCACCGCGGCCGGAACTACCTCCGGCTCAGATTGAGTCTCGTCCTTCGCCGGTACGACCTCAGGCTCGACAACTTCCTCGATGGGTGCTGTCGGCTCCTCAACCGGCACCACCACTTCTACCGGTACTGTCTCGCCCTCTGCCACAACAGCCGGCGCCGCGTAGCCTACGTTTGTCATTGATACAACGAATGAGAAGGCAAGCCACAGCGACAGAAGCCTGCGGACGGAGTTGTTTCGCGCGATCGTGTGCATCATCGCCGTTCACCTCCTGCCATCAAATCGACCGGAGGCATCCCATCCTTTGCAGTGGTGACGTTCGAAGCTCGGGTGGGTCCCAATATCCCGTGCGCTGAACCCTGTACGGACGAGTTGTCAACCGGTGTGTGTCATTAGTCATTGTTGCAATTAGTATGTTCCCCGTTTATGCCATTGCGACCGCACACAATGGAAAGTCCTTGCTGCTAGACAGGATGGGAGTGAGGCCTGGGACCGCGCATTAATGGCTCAGTGCAGAGCAACACCCTAAGTCTTCGCCGGTCTGGCAGACGTCAGGTCACTCTCCAGCACGAGGGTGGTCCCGCTACTATCCGTGCAGAGCAGGAGACGGTCCGTCAGCTCCATCATGAGGGTGAAGCCCATGCCCATCGTCTGCTTGGTAGAGAACCCCGGCAGGAGCGTCGCCTTCGGAAGATCGCGGAAATCGATTCCGCTCCCACGGTCCGACAGGACCATCCGAACGCACCTCTGGTCCTTGCTGATCCGGTACGTGCCGCCCCCTGCGTGCTTCAGCATGTTTGTCACACCCTCTGAGAACGCCAGCGTGAGATCACGAAGCAGTGGTATTTCGCCCAGTTCTTCCTGCAGTCGGCGTCTGGCCAAACCCAGCTCGGCCGGGTCGCGGATCTCATGCTCCTCGCCCGTCGTGCCCTGCAGTACCTCTTCCAGTTCGTCCGCGCCGAGGATGATCAGGCGGCCGCCGGTTACGGCGTCGATCACGTCGCTGTATGCCTGCCTGATGGCGCGGTCCTTCTCCTCCAACGCACGCAGCGCTTCGGCCCGCTGCTCGAACAACCGTGCATTCTCGATAGCGGTAGCAGCCTGAGCAGCGATTCCTTCCACGAGGTCGATTTCACGCTCAGAGAACTCACGTCGCTCTCCCGGATCATCCACTCCGATCAAACCGACGAGACGATCTTGCCAGACCACTGGTACGACAACGAGGAGGTGGGACTCTTGGACGGCCAACGCCCGTCCGCGACTCGCTTCGGAGAGAGCGTCGAAGTCCACGACCGCCGTCTGTCTTTCCACTATCACCCGCTTGGTGACATCGCTGACGTCGTCGAATCGGAACGTCTGACCGGCCGGGAACGCCTTCAGCCCTGCCGACGCGGCTCGCGTGAGCTGGCGCGTGCCGTCATCCCATGAAAAGACGAACGAACGCTTGTGCGATGTAGACGAGAGCAGCACCTCGGCGAGTTTGCTGAGCACGTGCTGCAGTTCAACCCTTTCGGTGAGGGTTTGAGAGGCCTCGAGCAGCAGTCGAGTGGTTTCGAGCTCGCGCGTAGCTTGTTGCTGCGCTTCGATCTGGGCGGTCGTCTCCTGCATCACACTTAGGACACTGGGCTGGCCAGCGATCTCCAACCGAGTGACGTTGAAGGTGAAATATCCTTTCGACATCGTCCGCGGCTCGCGTTCGAACTCCACAGCATGGTCTTGGACGGTCCACGGCTCTCCTGTCTCGAGGACGCGTCGCATCGCGGGCAAGAACAGATCCGCCGCCTCCGGCCACACCTCAGTGAACTTGCGCCCGAGCATGGCCACATGCGGCTTGAGAGACTGGAACGCCGCGTTGGCGTAGATGGTCACGAAGTCCGCACCGGGGGCGGAAGGCCGGAACATCGCAACCCCGACCGCCTCGTGATCGAGCACAGAACGCAACACATCGGCCTGAAGACTCTGCGCGCCAGTGGGCATCGTTTTCCCCCAATGCTGGGCATGTTCCCGTTCGAACCGCTCCATCATCAGGGCGACAACGGTCCGACCACGGTGCTCTGGAGCGTGACTTTCATCCGAGATAGGAAGAGGGCCGAACCTTTCGGCCCGACCCAGGTTTCGTTGGAATCGCGCTAATCAGCGCGAAATGCCTCTCGGTTCTTCTGTTCAGGGCTTACTGTGTCCGTAAACGGGGCAAAGTCGTCCCTAGCCTCACGGAAGGCATCTCGGTTCTTCTGTTCGGGGCTTCTCGTTTCCGTGAACGGGGCGTACGTCCCTGCTGTCGCGCGGAATGCGTCGCGGTTCATCTGCTCCGGGCTACTCACGTCAGCTGTCACGGCGATTGATGCGAAGACAAGCACGGATACCACGCTCAGGACAAAAGCCAAGCCGAAACGGCTCGGCCACGTTCCGATTGCCGATTTCATCTTGGACACCCCCCTTAGCGCGGGATGCTTTCCGGCATGTATATGGGTACCCGCGGGCTCCGAACGCAGGGGCAATGCACATGAAATACCCCCGTACGTATCGGGTGGCCCCGATTGGCTACAATCTTGGCACGTGGAATCTTCCGACAGGAGTGTTGGCGATGGGGATATTCGATCCGTCCGCCGAGAAGGCCGAGGCTTTCCTTGAGGCAGCGTTCCCAGGGCTTGGCTGGATCGTGGCGCGCAGTGACATGCCCGGCGTGAAGCTCCTCGTCGCGGTCGCCGACTGGGATTGGCTCCGGAACAACAAGCAAGAACTGACGCCTACCGCGGCGGCTAAGATCGCAACTGAGGCCAAGCGCATGGTAGAGAGGCAGTTCAACTGCAAGTGCAGCGTCTCGGTACGCAACAGCGCCGGCACGTGGGGCACACACCGCTGGAACTGGACTCAATCGATCGAGAGACACCCGCACGCGGAGGACTCCTAGCCGCACCGCGCGTTCGTTCGCCTGAGCAAGAAGGCGCCGCAGCCCACGCGCGAGAGCGTGGCTACATGCCCATAGTCCCTATGAAGGCCTTGGTTGGTCCGAGCGTCAATGCGGTGAACAGAGTAGCGATGGCCCCTATGACCAGCATCCCGCGCGCTGCTGCCTGGTTGGAGTCCTTGACCAGCAACCATCCGACGATTCCGCCGGGAAGCGCAAATGTCAGCGGCAGGAGCCACATCCACTTGGGCACTGGCCTGCCCGCCGGACGGGTGTCGAGTAGCGAGCGTGCTTGAGGCGGCAGGGCAAGAATCTGGTCCACTGGGCTGAGCGGTGAGTGCTTCGCGCGCTCCGAGTCACCTGCGCTCGGTTGCAACACCTGCGGTTGGCGCTCGCGGTTCATTTCCGCTCTATCCACGGCGATCCCATCCATTCTGGTGTCCGATGCAGTCCTATCACGCTCATCGGTCATAACGGACGGGTTCATGAACTAGTCGGTTGCAATTGCCAGCGTGCTCGTTCGTTCCCTCTGCTACGCTTGCGACTCATCCGGCGCGGGAAAAAGGACTGGCATGAAGGTACTCAAGGTAGTCGCCTGGGTGGTTGCAGGCATCATCCTGCTCATTGCATTCCTGGCGCTTTGGGTGGTGGCGGGAACCGCGTAGCTGGCATGTCCGATCCCGGAGTCGTGTGCGGTGCGCGTACCCGCCCGACCCGGAGAGCCATCACCAAGAAGCGCTCGCCGTTCGCGGTCTGAACACCGTCATCGGGAAGACAACAGCGGACTATCTTCCTCCGTCGGGACCGGCGGCCAGTACCTCTGGGCTCACATGCGGCGTGAACCGCTCGAAGTTCTCGTTGAACATCCTGGCCAGCCGCAGCGCTGT
>DATHUB010000136.1:0-1556 GCA_035462695.1 Coriobacteriia bacterium
CGACTAGAACGTGTAGCCGACGCCCTTCGCGGAGCCGGCGACATCGGACTCGACGTGGCACTTCAGGCACAGACCATCGGTACCGATGTGGCTGCTGGTGGACGGGTTGAGCGGGTTGTCGCTCTTGTAGTTCTGACCGTCATAGAGCATGTAGCCCTCAGCCTCGTTCGGGCTCGGAGAGCCGTCCGCCAAGGTGACGTCCTCGTCGCCGGCAAGCCAGCCGGTGGAGTCCGCTACCATGTCCTGCTTCACGTCATACGTGGCGTACGCGTCCGCGCTCGGGCCCGCGCCCATGAACCGGTAGTAGCCCGGAGTCACGTGCGGCCAAGACGAGAACACAACGCCGGCCGGAGCGTCGTTCGTTCCGGCATCGTGGCACTTGCGGCAGGTGTTGGCGTCCGAATAGGCGACCGTCGTACCAGCCTCAAGCGTGCTGCCTTCGGCCTCGAAGTCGGCCGTGGCCTTGATGACCGGGTGGCCCTTGGTCTTCCAAGTGCCGCTCTGGTACGGCTGTCCGGGAACCTCGACATAGCCGGGAACGCCGCCTGCGGGAAGCGGACGGACGTTGGAGCCGTAGGTGCCGCCGAAGAGCATGACGTCCTGGTCGGGGTTGACGACCTGGAACGAGTCGGCCGCGTAGGTCTGGTGGCACGTGGTGCAGTGCGCGCCGACCTGCAGGTCCTTCATGTCCGCGCCGACCGCGTCGTTCTTTGTCCCGGCAGCGTTGCCCTCGATAACATCGGCGAGGGTGGCGAACTGGGCCTTGTTGAGCGGGTCGACGAACGGGCTCGCAGGACCTTCGGTGTAGATCTCGTCCTGGATGCCCACGACGACGTCCTCGCCGGTGATGGGGTTGTGATACGTGCTGTTCGCCAAGTTGCCCGGAATGGACTGGTTGACCGAGTTGCGGTTCGGCGCGTCGGTGAACTGGTCTTGGGTGTACTTGATCGCCTTGGACGCCAGGGCACCCTTGAAGGTGTTGGCGCCGTGGACCGCGTGGCAGCCCTCGCAGGCCTCGTGGTGGCCGTAGCCGCCGTCGAAGGCCGCGGTGGTGTGGAAGTTACCGGGGTTGCCGTTGTAGATGCGGATACCACCGGCTGCGGTCTCGATGTGGCAGTAGTCGCAGGACTCCTCCACGCTCGAGCGCAGCAGCATCTCGGTCGGAGCGCTCTCAGACGACAGCATCCATGCGCCGCCGACCTGGTTGCGGATGTTCTGGCCCATGACGGCCGAACGGTGGATCGAGTGGCACACGCTGCACTTAACTGTGCTGGCGCTGTAGCCCGCGTGCGGGCTCGGGACGGCTGCATTCGTGCCGACCGCGGTACTCCATTGCGAGTAGTTGGACGGTGCATGCTCAGCAAATGCGGCCGCCGTCAGAGCAAAGGTCAAGACGATGGCGAGCAGGAGCACGGGAACAACTCTCTTCATGGTTCTCTCCCCTAGTGGGTGGGTTAGAAAGTGATTCGTCACTAAAGTTCACCTCCTCCCGCGTGACAAGCGAATCCGGTGTGTCCAAAGGACACACGCATCACACTGAGAATCGGAAATCGACG
>DATHUB010000137.1:0-3755 GCA_035462695.1 Coriobacteriia bacterium
GTGAGCATCAAGAAGCCGCGTCCCCGGCTGTCCGTGACCGAGGTGGCCATCGTCGACGACACCGGCGCCCTCATCGGAGTCTGGTTCAATCAGCCTTGGGTCCACCAGAGGTTCCTCGTCGGCGATCATGTCGCGTTCGCCGGCAAGGTCGAGCTGGACTACGGGATGAAGCAGATCAAGAGCCCGTTCGTCGAGAAGCTCGGGGACAAGACCGACACGCCTTCTTTGGGCCGGGTGCTGCCGGTTCATCGCACGACAGACGGCCTTTCCACCGGATGGCTGCGTCGACTGATCGCCGCGGCGGTCGACGACTTCGCGGACGTTCCCGATCATCTCCCTTCGGCGCTGCGCATCGAGCGCGAACTCGTGCCTCTGAGCTCCGCGTTGCGTGACATTCACTTCCCCCGAGCGATGAGCGACGCTGCCCACGCACGACGTCGGCTCGCCTACGACGAACTGCTCCTGCTTCAGGTCTACATGGCGATGCGACGACACGCGCTCACGCGTGAGCAGGCTGGGGTCGCACACAAACTCGACGGCCCGGCACTAGGGGCTCTGCGTGCGGAGCCGCCCTTCACGCTCACCGGTGACCAAGAGCGTGCCGTCGCCGAGATCCTCGACGACATGGCGCAGCCGCGCCCGATGAATCGCATGCTGCTCGGTGATGTCGGCACCGGCAAGACGCTCGTTGCAGCACACGCGCTGGCCGCGGCCGCCGACACCGGCACTCAGGCCGCGATGATGGCGCCGACCGAGGTGCTTGCGACGCAGTACGCCGAGAAGGTCGGGCCACTGCTCGAGCAGCTCGGAGTCGGCTGGGAGCTGCTCACCGGTTCCACACCGGCAGCGCGGCGGCGCGACATTCTCGCCCGGACGGCGAGCGGAGAGCTCTCAGTACTGTTCGGCACGCACGCGCTGCTCGAGGAGTCTGTCGCGTTCAATCGGCTCACGTTGGCGATCGTCGACGAGCAGCACCGGTTCGGTGTGAATCAACGGCTCGGACTCCGCGGGAAGGGTGCCGCCGCCGACCTGCTCGTCATGACGGCCACGCCTATCCCGCGATCGCTCGCCCTGACCCTCTATGGAGACCTCGCGACAAGCTACCTTCGGGAGCGTCCCCATTCAGGAGCGGGCGTGACGACTCGGCTTACCACGATCGCCGCCTCGGCCAAGGCACACGACTCGGTGCGCAGGGCGGTACGGAAGGGACGTCAGGCGTACGTGGTCTGCTCGCTGGTAGAGGAGTCGGATTCAGCGGAGGCCAAAGCGGCGACACGCGAAGCCGAGCGCCTGCAGAACCAAGTCTTCCCGGACCTGCGCGTCGGACTCTTGACGGGCAGGATGCGCCCCGCCGAGAAGGCCGAGGCGATGCGGCGCTTCCGCGCCGGAGAGATCGACGTGCTCGTCTCCACCACGGTGATCGAGGTGGGCGTAGACGTTCCCAACGCCACGGTCATGATCGTTGAGAACGCCGACCGTTTCGGACTCGCTCAGCTTCATCAGTTGCGCGGACGAGTCGGCAGGGCGGAGCACTCGGGTGAGGTCTGGCTGGTATCGGACGCACGCTCGAAAGAGGCCAGAACGCGTCTCGGCGTGCTGGAAGAGACGTCTGACGGCTTCGCGCTTGCCGAGGAGGACCTGCGGCTGCGCGGTGAGGGCCGCATTCTCGGCGATCGACAGCACGGCATGCCGGACCTGCAGCTCGCATCCCTCATCGACGACCTTGAGCTCGTCGAACTCGCGCGCAAGGACGCGTTCGCCATCGTGGCATCCGACCCGCATCTCGGCCGGCCGGAGCACGGTCCCCTCCTGCGCGAGGTGCATCGCACGTTCTCCGCGGCATGGGAGTGGGTGAGCTCCGGATGAGGATCGTTGGCGGACGCTGGAGGGGCAGGACAATCACGGCTCCCAAGGGCAACGCGACCCGTCCCACGACGGACCGCGTGCGCGAAGCGCTCTTCTCGGCGCTCGTTGCCCGGCTGGGCTCCGACTTGGGGGGCGGCCGCGTGCTCGACGCCTTCGCCGGCAGCGGTGCGCTCGGTCTGGAAGCGCTTTCGCGCGGTGCGAAGCACGTTACGTTTGTCGAGCACGATCGACGAGCAGCAGCCGCCTTGACGGACAATCTCAATGCGCTCGGTGGCGGCAAGACATCCAATGTCGTCACGGGTGACGTGTTTTCGCAGGCAGGACGCGGTATCGGCGGTCCCTTCACGTTGATTCTGCTCGACCCGCCATATACACTCGACGGTGCTCGCACTGCCGGCCTTCTCGACGCGCTCGCAGCTTCGGGCTCGCTTGCAGAGGGCGCGTTCGTCACATGGGAGCATGGCAGGGGACAGGACATCTCCTGGCCAGAGGGGTTCGTCCCGGTAACGCGAAAGCGCTACGGCTCGACCGAGATCGATTTCGCAGTGTGGGAGAGGGGGGAGGCCGAATGAAGCGTGGAGTAGTGCCCGGCACGTTCGACCCGGTCACCTCCGGGCATCTCGACATCATCGAACGGGCGTCAGGACTCTTCGACGAACTGGTCGTCGGCGTTGCGCTCTCACCCGACAAAGGCGGCGGGCCGCTCTTCACTTTGGAGGAGCGCGTAGACCTCATTGAACGCGTCACCGCAGTGCTCGGAAACGTCACTGTTCAGCCATTTGATACGCTATTGGTGAAATTCGCCGAGGAAGTGGGGGCCTCAGTCATCGTCAAGGGGCTGAGGGCAGTCACCGATTTCGAGCGCGAGTTCCAGATGGCAGCGCTGAACTGGCGGCTCAACAGCGACATCGAGACGATGTTCATCATGGCCGTACCGGAGTACATGTATTTGAGTTCGTCGGCGGTCAAGGAGATCGCTGTGCACGGAGGGTCGGTAAGAGGCCTTGTACCTGATGAGGTCTACGACGCTCTCGACCGCAAGTTGAACACAGCCCGTTAGGGAGGACCTGCATGGACATCATGGCCCTTATCGATCGCGTCGAAGAGATAGTGGACAACGCGAAGGGCGTCCCGTTCACCCAGCAGAAGATGGTGGACGATAACGCGATCTACGAGATCATCGACGAGATCCGCGCTCAGTACCCCGACGAGCTGAAGCAGGCGCGCTGGATCGTCAAGGAGCGCCAGGAGATGCTCGAAGAGGCCGAGAAAGAGGCCAACCGCATCCTCGAAGAGGCGCGTGAGCGAGCGCAGGCCCTTGCCAACGAGCAGGAGGTCGTCCGCCTTGCGGAGTCGCAGGCCGCGGACATCCTCGACAAGGCGCGTCAGCAAGAACGCGAGATCCGGCTCGGCGCCGAGGACTACGCCGACGAGATGCTCGCGAATCTCGAAGTGAACCTGGGTAAGCTCCTCACTGCCGTGCAGCGCGGTCGCGATCGCCTGCAGGGCAAGGTCTCTCAGCGCCAGTAGCCCAGGGAGCAACTCGAAGTGGCCGCATACCGGCTGGACGTGCGCTCGATTCTCGAAGAGATCGGGGGCGGCATCCATGTCTCAGACACCCTTGATCTCGATGAACTCGTCGTTGGTGACGAGCGCTTCGTCATGGTTTCGCCTCCCGCATTCGACGTAACGGTGAGTAACGCGGGGGAAGCCTTCGTGTCCATCGGAACGGTGACCGCCCACGTTCGCGCCACATGTTCGCGCTGCCTGTGCGAGTTCGAGACGGACATCACGGGTGACGTCGAAGGACTGTGGCTTGGCCCGGGAGACACGGCGCCCGAGGGCGAGGACGTCTCAGGAGAGGTCGACTCGGAGGGCCGCATCGACCT
>DATHUB010000138.1:0-7182 GCA_035462695.1 Coriobacteriia bacterium
AGTCCCGCCAGGTCCTGCAGGTACGCGGCTGGTCGGTAGAGCATCCCATGATGCAGCGCGGGAGAGCCCATGAGCAGGGCGCGCGAGTCGAAGACGTGCCGGGTCACCTCGGCGTACGGCGTGACGGCGAGGTCGAACAGCTTCACTTCGGCCCCCGCCTCGATTGCGCCGTCGGCGATGCGATGCGCGAGCGTGGTCGTGGAGCCCCACATCGTGCCGTACGCGACGACCAGCTTGTCGTACGTGTCCCCGGAGGTGTAGCGGTCGTAGGCGTCGATGAGCGTGGGGATGTCGCGCTCGCGCCAGATGACGCCGTGGCTCGGGGCGATGGTCTTGCACGTCCAGCCGGCCTCCACGACCTTCGATACCGCTTTCGCAACCTGTGCTCCGAGAGGCATCAAGATGTTCGCGTAGTAGATGAGCAGCTCTTCGATGGCGAGGTCGAGACCGACCTCATCGGCGAAACGCTGCGAACTGGCCATGTGCTGGCCGAACGCGTCGTTAGGCATCAACGTGCAGCGCTCCGGGCAGTACGTGAACATCGAGTCGGGCCAGTGGACCATCGGCATCGGCATGAACTTGAGAGTCAGCCCGCCGAGGTCGATAGAGTCCTCAGGTCCGACCGCCGTGAGCTGCAGGTCCGGGCCGTGATATTCGGCCACCCCACGCACGCCACCGGACGACGCGACGACCTTCGCGTTGGGGCACGCCTCCATCACAAGGCGGAGGCCGCCGTTGTGGTCGGGCTCGATGTGGTTCACCACGATGTAGTCGATGCTCTCGAGCGGCACGAGCGAACGGATACGCTCGAGCAGCTCGGGCACGAACGGCACCTTCACGGTGTCGACGAGCGCGGTCTTCTCGGCGCCCCGAACGAGATACGCGTTGTAGGTCGAGCCGCGTGGCGTGTCGTACCCGTGGAAGTCCCGGAGGTTCCAGTCGATGGCGCCTACCCAGTCGATGCCGTCGGCTACCCGTACTGCGAGCATTGGCTACCTCCACTAAATGGTGATGACCGGCGCGTATTAGTTACCCCATCGCCGCCGCCCGTCCGCTCTGGGCGGCGCCTTGCCGGCGGATGGACGCGCTACGAGCTGCGCTTGATGAAGAAGTCGGCCATGGAAAGGAGCAGGTCCCTGGCGTGGCTCTTGTGCACCGCTCCCTCGAGCGAGTTCTTCGCGTTGACGACAAGATCTCGAGCGTAGGTGTTCGCGAATTCGACCGAGCCGCCCTCCTGCATGATCTCGACGGCCTCCGCCAGCACCGCCACGTCGGTCTCGCGTGCCGAGAGAATCGCCAGCAGGCGCTCGCTGCGAGGCGCGTGCGTGAGGGCGTGTACCGCCACGAGAGTGCGCTTGCCCTCGGTGATATCGCTGCGGAAGTCCTTCTTGGTCGCCTCGCGCGTACCGACCAGATTGAGGACATCATCTTGAATCTGGAACGCGAGGCCGGCGGCCATTCCGAAGTCCCGCAGTGCCTCGGTCTGCTGCGGCGTCCCTCCGCCCACGATGCTACCGATAGCGAGCGGCACGGCGCCCGAGTAGAAGGCGGTCTTGTGGTTCGCCATGAGCAGGTAGTCCTCGACGCTCAGGTCGAAGCGGTCGTCACGCGCCCATCCGATGTCGAGCGCCTGGCCCTCGATCGTCCGGGTCGTCATGTCGACGAGCTCGTGCAGCACCTTCAGCTTCGTGGCGTCGTCAAGATCGGGATCGTCGACGACGGTGCCGGTCACGAGGGAGAGGGCGAGGTCGCCGGCGTTGATGGCCAGCCCCTCCCCTTCCCGGATGTGAAGGCAAGGCTCTCCTCGGCGGGTAAGCGAGGAGTCCTCGATGTCGTCGTGGATGAGAGCAGCGGTGTGGAAGTGCTCGATTGCGGCCGCGGACGTCCAGGCCTTCTTGGAGTCGCCCCCGACCGCCTCACAGGCAAGCAGGCATATGAGCGGACGATGACGCTTTCCGGCGTTCGCCGAGTACGAAGCGAGCGGTCCGTAGAGGTAGCGCCCCATGTCTGAGTGGCTGCCGTCCACGAAGAACTTCGACAGATACGCGTCGAACTTCTTTGAGTTGCGCTTGAGATAGAGCTCGAAGCCGGTCATGCCCCTCCGTTCGCCTCGGCTTCTCTGATGCCCATGCGCATGTGCGCACCGGCCGGCCGCGGCGTTGTCCGCAGGTATCGTAGCAAACCGCGCTGCCCTCGGAGCAGCCTCTTTACTGCCCCTCGCTTCGCATACCGGGCTCGAGGAAGACGCCATGCGCCGAGAAACGCCGATGGTAGGTGAGGAGCAGCGCGGTGACGCTTCCGAGCGCCGTGGCGGCAGCCACCATAAGCATCACAACAATCTGGTACCCCGTAGCTGTGACGGGATCGGCACCCGCGAGAATCTGTCCGGCCATCATGCCCGGTATGAAGACGATGCCCACCGCGGCCATCGCGTTGATCGTGGGGATGAGGCCGGCGCGTAGCGAGTCTCGGATCGACGGGTACGCGGCCTCCCACGGAGTGGCCCCGAGCGCCGTGAGCGCGAGGATTTCATCAGTGCGGGCGTCCATGTCCGAGAAGACCCGCTCGAGGGCCAGCGCGATGCCGGTCATCGAGTTGCCAAGCACCATGCCCGCAATCGGAATCACGTAGCGGGGCTCGTACCACGGCTGCACCTGCACGACGAGCCCGGTGACTGCGAACGTGACCGTGAACCCGGTCAGTGCCATCGACAGCGCCGACGAGGTGAAGATGCCGGGAGGGGCGTCCGGGCTTCGCTTCAGGATGATCTGTGCGGCGACCAGCACCATCAGCGCGACCAGACCCAAGACCAGCCAGGGCGAATCGATCCCGAACACCCAGCGGAGCACGAAGCCGAGAGCGATCAGCTGCACGTACGTCCGTACGGTCGCGATCGCGAGGTCGCGGGTGATGCCTAGGGCCAGCTTCAGAGACAGAAGGCCGACGAAGATGACGAATCCGGTGGCCAAGAGCAGCTGCGGCCAACCGATGACTACGACACCTCCGGCCGCCTCGTTCATCGCGCAACCTCCCCGAGAACGCCGGCTGCGAGCCTGAACCGTCGATGAGCAAGACCGTCGTCTCCGCGATGGCGGACACGCACCACGGCGCCGCCCTTCTCGGCGAACAGCACGATCATCGCTCGAACCGCGTCGGCACTGGCGTCGTCGAGCGCGGCATCCGGTTCGTCGAGCAGCAGAACGTCCGGGGACGTGAGGAGCACGCGAAGCAGCGCCACACGGGCCTGCTGGCCGACGGAGAGGCGGGCCGCGTCGCGGTCCGGGTCAATATCCGTCAGGGCGACCTCCGCGAGCGCACTACCCAAGGCGGCATCATCGGGAGGAGTCTCATCGGCGCGCGCCTTCAACCGCCATGGCATGAGCAGGTTGTCGCGAACCGACCCGGCGACGATGGCTGGCTTCTGGGGCAGCAGCGCGACCTTGCACCGCCACTGCTGCGGCGTCATCTCCCGCGCCTGCTGACCGAGAAGTCGCAGGTCTCCCGCCTGGTCGGGCAACAGACGCGCGAGGGCGCGGAGCATGGTCGTCTTCCCTGACCCACTCGGTCCAATAATGTCGACGATCTCACTCGGCATCACGTCAAGGGCGATGTCGTCCAAGACCAACGCGCGGCCGTCGTCAGACGGAAGCGATGCTATCAGTGCGCGTGCGGAGAGCGCAGGTGTCTGGGTCGGTGGCATGCTCTCATGCTACCCGACTTGCCTGCGGCGATTCCCGCGACGACCCGAAAGCTACTTCACAGTCACGTAGCGATAGCTGCTGTAAGTCGAGGCGTTCTTGGTGCAGCTGGCGTGATAGGCCCTCAGGCGCCACCGGCCCTTGTAGGGGAGCTTCACCGAGCCGCTGTACTTGGTCGAGATCGACCCGTAGTCATAGGCGGTGGTGGAGAAGCTCTTGCGGTAGACGTACTTGTACGTGCCGTTGCTCTGCTTCTCCTTGCGGTACGCCTTGACGACGACGCCATGGGTGCCCGCGGTGTGGCGCGGCTTGATGTAGCCGTAGACGGTGTAGGTCTTGCCATAGCTCTGGGTGTAGTACTTGAACGCCGGAGCGCTCGAGAAGTTCAGCTTGGGCAGCACCGAGTCGGGTGCCGAGGAGATCGGCCCGTAGGTCGCGTCACCGTCGAAAACCGCACGGTAAGTGGTGTTGCTCGTCGGCTTCGCGGAGTACGCGTACTTGCCGCTCGACGACGTCGTGACCGTGGCAACTTCCTGCCACTCGTCCGGCCCGATGGACTGCTCGATCCTCACGCTACGCCCTTCGACCTTGCCGCTGTCGGTGACCAAGTATCCGTAGAGGGATGCCGGACCGCCGTAGTTGGACGTCGTGGGTGCGTAGAACGACATTCGTGTTGCGACGGTTCCGCCGGTGATGCTGAAGGCTGCTTGCCTCACCGGCTCCACGTTGCCGGCGTTGTCCTCGGAGTAGAAGTAGAGGGTGTGTGCGCCCTCCACTGTGGTGCCGGCAGTCGTGCCCGTTTGCCACGTCGCCGCCGTGTCGAGCTTCCACTTGGTGGTCTTCACGCCGGACAGCGCACCGTCTGTCGCAGTGAGCTTGATGGCGGCGATACCGTCGTAACTCGTCTGCGCATCCGAAGACGTGCTCGGCGCGGTCTTATCGATCTTCACTGTCGCCATCTTGGCGACCTCTTGGTTGCTCTCGTTGTCTACAGAGTAGTAGGAGACGTTGGTGGTTCCCTCGGTAGCGATCGACACTGGCCCTGAGTAGGTCTGGTCGGGACCGGCACCGAAGCGGTAGTAGCTCTTATCCACTCCGCTGCCTGAGTCAGAAGCAGCCAGAGTGAACGAGACGTTTGCCTTGGACCATCCGGCTGGGATTCCGCTGATGGTAGTTGCAGGAGGAGTGGTGTCCTTCACCGCACCGATAGCGCCGTTGACGGCGGTCGCCTCGGTGACCGAGATGGCGCCGGCGGCACCAATAGTGATTCGCGCGACCACTTGGTCGTCCCCGACCGCGACAGCAGGGGTCGCATCCGTGAACGATACGGAGTGGAGGTTTGTCACTGACGAAAGGATCTTAGAGGTCCAAGTGCCCCCACCATTCGAGGTGTAGGCAATTCTCCCGGACGCTCCAACGGCGATGACCTGCTGATCGTCCCGCGCGTCGATACCGAGAATCTGGTTCGCATCAACCGTTCCGAACCCGGGCGGATTAACGGCGGTCTTGGTCCATGCACCTCCGGAAACGCTCCGGTAGACGAGGTTCTTGCCCCCGGTCCAACCGACGCTCGCGGAAGGCATCGCGACATCGGCAAGCCAGGTGGCGCCGACGGGAGGAGAGTCCATCGTCCAAGTCGTTCCGCCGTTGCCGCTGCGGTACACGAGGACGCGGTTCTGAGTGCCGAGGTCCTCGGTGGCCCACTCCTTGCCCACCGCGATGAGAGTGGATCCGGAGCCATCTACCGCCTCAAGGGCTGCTTCTGCCGAGGGAGTGCCGAGATCACCGTTCGGGGGGTAGAGAGGGCCCACGTTGACGAGCGTCCAGTCGGTGCCATTGCTGGTCTTCCAGATCGCCGCAACATCGCCCCGCTCTACGCCATCGTAGTAGCCGGGCTGTTGGCCGACAGCGACTCCCGTGGTAGACGAGACGGCTTCAACGTCTTGCACGACTGCTTGGGCGGACAGAGTGCTCACGGGGCCGAGAAGCGACCACACGGATCCACCGTTGGTGGTGCGCCAGAGGTCGTCACCCGTGACAGCCCACGCGCCGGTCGACCCGAACGCCGACACGCCGCTGAACCATGCGGGAGTCTGTGTCTGGGCACTCCACGAGGCACCTCCGTCGCTGCTCGCCGAGAGGAATCCGACGTTGCTGCCCCCGCTGCCGATGTAGAAGCCGGCCATGTAGCCGTGGGTCGTATCGGCGAAGTCAACCGACTCTATCCTGGAGAGTGCCAGCGCGGGAGCTGCTCCTGAAAGGGACAGCGCAAGCACGGCGACGAGAATCGCACGAGTCATTCGCATGCGGGAAATCACCCTCACCCATATCGTTAGCATAAAGAGGCGATTTGCCGGTCGCCTCACTACGCCAGTTCAAGTCAGCAAACCATGCGCCACTAGTCGTTGACGTTAGCGTGGGTCGATCCACCTGTCGTGGTGCACGAACTCCGGCTGATAGCGCTCACCCGGCGGCTTCTCCTCGGCAGGATGGCCAACCGAAATCATCGCCATCGGCACGACACCTTCCGGAACCCCGCATGCTTTGCGAACGTTCTCGACGCGGTCCGCGACGGGATGCACGCCGATCCATACAGCGCCGAGCCCGATCGAATGTGCGGCGACGAGCAGGTTCTGGATGGCTGCCGAGCAGTCCTGTACCCAGTAGCCGGGGTGGCGTTCCTCTCGGGTGTCACCGGCGACCACGAGGCCGAGCGGCGCGTCCGCGAGCATCTTCGAGTACGGCGTGGCCTCGGCGAGCTGTTGAAGTACCGCTCTGTCACGCACGACTATGAAGCGCCACGACTGTTGGTTTCCGGCGCTCGGCGCGGCCATGGCCGCCCGCATCAGCGTCTCGACCTGCTCGTCGCTCACGAGATCCTCGGTGTAGCGCCGTATTGAACGGCGACCATAGATGGCATCAAGACACTCCATCTGCACCCTCCTGTTCCGTTGGAGCTCCCTCGCGCGCGAGCTCGCGGGCAATCACTCGCTTCCGATCCCGTCGCAGCACGGGACTCGTTCCGAAGAGCAGGTCGTTCTCGAAGCTCACGCGCTCGAGTACCGTCAACTCCCGAACGAGCGTCATCACGCTGGCCGTGGTATCGGGAGCATCCATCTGCATCCCGTGTAGCTGCACTCCCTCGAGCTCCCCCTTGCGCCGCGCGTGGCCGTAAGCCTTCCAGAGGGCGCCGCGAATGCGCGAGCGGGAGGATGGCGCACGAAGCGCGTCGAGCATCCGCGTGCGCAGCGCGTCGAGCTCCTCGATCGAAGGGTGCTTGGGCAGCTCGGCGAGCCCATGGCCGATATCGTCGGCGAGTGGGCGGTTGGTCTCCTGAACCACGAACTTGACCACATGCCATGCGTCGTAGAGGTCGCTCGGCCTCTCGATAGTCCGCCGCTTCAGCCAGAGCCACGCGTGAAGGCGGCGCCGCCAGTCCCACCACAAGAGCGGGTTTGCCAGTCCTTCGTCAGGAATGAGGAAC
>DATHUB010000139.1:0-3135 GCA_035462695.1 Coriobacteriia bacterium
GACGAGCGCTATCTTCAGGCACAGCTCAAGCGCAACAAGCTTCTCAAGGAGAAGCAAGCGGCCGCAGCGCGTCTGCGCAAGGTCCAGAAGCGCATGAACGTCGTCCAGCGCCACCTCAACGTCCGGGCCCACGGCATGTACCGCACGGGTCAGATGGGCTTCGTCGAGGTGCTTCTCGGGGCGGAATCCTTCGAGGAGTTCGCCTCCACTTGGGACCTGCTACGGGACCTCAACGAGGAGGATGCTTCCTCCATCGGCGAGCTGAAGGACCTCCGCGTCAAAGCAAAGCGCGAGCACCGCACCCTCACGGCCAAAGAGAAGGCCGCAGCAGGGCAGGAAGCCGCCATGAAGGCCAACCGCGCTCAGATCTCTGCCCAGCTGAATGAGCGCAAGCGCAAACTGGCGGGCCTCGAGTCCGAGATCGCGCAGCTGGAGGCAGCCGAGCGTCGCGCACGCGCTGCTCGCGCCGCTTCGTACGTGCGCACCGCAGCACCGGCCGAGCGCAACTTCCCGGCACCCACGCGCGCTGCACGCAGCGAAGTAGTGGCGATCGCCAAGCGCTACCTCGGCGCCCCCTACGTTTGGGCGGCCGCAGGACCGAACTCATTCGACTGCTCCGGCTTCACGATGTTCGTCTACCGACAGGTGGGCGTCTCGCTGCCTCACAGTTCGCGAGCCCAGATCGGCTACGGCGAGCGCGTGAGCCGTGCGAACCTGCAGCCGGGTGACCTCGTCTTCTTCGGCGCACCGATTCACCACGTCGGAATCTACGTCGGTGGCGGGATGATGATTCACGCGCCGCACACGGGCGCCGTGGTCCGCATCGACCCGCTGCACTCGAACTACTCGGGCGCCTGCCGACCGTAACCCCTTCAGTTCGCGGCTTTCCTCGACGATACCTCTACAGGGGGAACCGTTGCGGTTCCCTGTCGTCCTGCAACGGAGCGGCGCAAAGCGTATCGCGCGAAGGGGAGTGGCCGGGTAGTGGCTGAGATCGACGGCCTGCTGAAGCTGA
Source organism: Coriobacteriia bacterium (assembly GCA_035462695.1). GTDB lineage: Bacteria > Actinomycetota > Coriobacteriia > Anaerosomatales > PHET01 > DATHUB01. Next base: position 1,016 of record DATHUB010000139.1, read on the forward strand.
TGACCGACAGAGGGAGTTCTGACCTGCACATCAAGGTCGGGAGTCCTCCCGCTGTTCGCCTGAATGGGCGTCTCGTGGTGCTCACCGAAGTCCAATCAGTCAGCCCCGAGCAGACGAAGATGCTCGCTGTCGGCATGATGGATGACCGTCAGAAGAAGACCTTCGAGAACCATCGCGAGATCGACTTCGCTTACTCGCTTGCGGGAGTCGGACGTTTCCGCGTGAACGTCTTCCACCAGCGTGGAAGCGTGGGGATGACTCTGCGCCGAGTGGCCACCGACCGGGCGAGCATCGAAGACCTCGGCCTGCCTCCCGTCATACGAAAGCTTGCCGATGAACCGCGCGGCCTCATCCTCGTCACGGGTACGGCCGGATCGGGCAAGACGACGACCCTCGCCGCAATGATCGACCACATCAATCACACCCGCGAAGGCCATATCGTCACGATCGAGGACCCCATCGAGGTGCTGCACAAGGACGTGAAGTGCATCATCAACCAGCGGGAGATCGGCATCGACACGGAGAGTTACGCCGATGCCCTGCGGCACGTAGTACGCCAAGACCCCGACGTCGTCCTCATCGGCGAGATGCGGGACCATGAGACGGTCTCAGCGGCCCTGACCGCAGCCGAGATCGGCAACCTCGTCCTCTCGACGCTGCACACGATCGACGCCGCCGAGACGATCAACCGAATCATCGACTTCTTCCCGCCGTACCAGCAGAAGCAGGTGCGTCTCATGCTCGCGGCGACCCTCAAGGGAATCGTGTCGCTGCGGCTTATTCCGTCGATCCAGGGCGGACTCGTTCCGGCCGTCGAAGTGCTCGTCATGACGGGCACGATTCGCGAGTACATCAACGACCCGGACAAGACGTACTTGATCCGCGACGCGATGGAGGAGGGCGAGTACTACGGCATGCTGACCTTCGACCAGTCGCTGCTGAACCTGTACTCGAACCAGAAGATCACTCTCGAAGACGCGATCGCGATGTCGCACAACGCGCACGACTTCAAGATCAAGGTGCGCCAACTGGGGATCAATCCGACGACCGCAGCGCAGACGGGCGTCTATTAGCCGGTGACCGGTGCCCGGCTCGTCATTGGCGCGAGCGCCGCGCCATCAGCGAAGTCACGCCTGCCGCGACCGAGGCTCCGGCCAGCGCGCCGATGGTATCGACCACCCAGTCCAACACGTCCGGAGTCCTGAGCGGCACGAACGACTGGTGGAACTCGTCGCTGATCCCGTAGACGGAAGCAATCGCCACCGCGAGTGCGATCGCAACCCAGGTCCGGCGGCCTTCGCGGAGCGCGAGAAAGAGCAGTGCAGCGAGGATCGCGTACTCGGTGAAGTGGGCTTGCACTGCGTAGCCGCCCGGCAGGTTGGAGCCGGGTTGCGCCGAGAGCGCGAAGATCACAGTCGCCCATCCGGCCGTCGCTGCCCACCACCCGATTCGAACGTGCTTCGCCGTCACCCCTGATCCCTTCTCGCGAGCGGAGAGTCTAGCACGGTTGACGATGCCGGAGGCGTCGTGGGACGGTACGTGGCACCGTCTGAGAGGAAGTCGCCTGTGGAGCGGCGTTGGTCGCTTTTGTCCGTCGTCATTTCGGCCGCGTGCTTCGGCACGTTGGCCATACTAACGCCGCTCGCATACAAGCAAGGCGCAGATCCGCTGCCCCTGCTCGCTTGGCGCTTCGCGTTCGCGGCGGTGCTTCTCGGCGTGCTGGCGAGCCGACGAGACCGCCGAGCGCTACTCGTGCCGCGCGCCGACCTCTCCCGGTACGCCGTGCTTGCGCTGACCGGCTATGGCGCCGCATCGGTGTGCTTCTTCTTCGCTCTCACCTACGCCGACGCGTCGGTCGTCGCCGTACTCCTCTACGCCTATCCCGCCCTCGTCACCATCAGCGGCTGGCTGTTCCTGGGCCATCGCGCCACCTGGCAACAGGCTTCGGCTGTCGCGATCACCTTCGTCGGCTGCGCGCTCGTCGTCGGAATCGGCAGTAGCGAGATCTATGCGGCGTGGCAGGGAGTTGCGCTCGGTCTCGGAGCGGCCGTAGGGTACACGCTGTTCAACCTGCTCTCGCATCGGTGGCTTCCGGGCCGCTCGCAGCTGACGATGATGGC
>DATHUB010000140.1:0-1598 GCA_035462695.1 Coriobacteriia bacterium
CCTCTTCGGCGAGGGCGTGAACCCTGTTGGCGAGCGCGTTCGTGTGAACGGGATGATCTTCACGGTCATCGGCGTCATGCAGGAGAAAGGCACATCGGGCTTCACCAACGTGGACTCCGCCGCAATCCTGCCCCTGTCCACGGTGCAGCGCTACCTCACCGGAAGCGAGTACCTGCAAAGCATCACCGTGATGACCGATAGCGCGGACAACGTCGACGCGGTCGAGACGGAAGTCACCTCCACGCTTCTCGAGGCGCACGGCATCTCGGACTCCACCTTGGCCGACTTCAGGATCCAGAACATGAGCGACTTGCTCGAGTCGGTTAGCCAGGTGACCGGGACGTTGACCACGCTGCTTGCGGGGATTGCGGGCATCTCGCTGCTCGTTGGGGGCATCGGCATCATGAACATGATGCTCACAACGGTCACAGAACGAACCCGCGAGATTGGTCTTCGCAAGGCCATCGGCGCGCCGGACGGCGCCATCTCCTCGCAATTCCTCGCCGAGTCGGTGGTGCTCACGCTGCTCGGCGGAGCGATCGGAACGCTCGCCGGCTGGGGCATCGGCACCGTTGCCGGCAACGTCCTTGGCACCGGCGCGGTCATCGGACTGGACTCAGTCCTTCTCGCCGCCGGAGTGTGCGCCTTCATCGGCGTCGTCTTCGGCTTCTATCCGGCTCAGCGCGCAGCGAAGCTGAGCCCCATCGATGCACTCAGGTACCAGTAGCGAATCAGGCAGAGTCGCCTACAGACAAGGAGAACTCAGTGAACAGGAATGTAGTCATCGGCGGGGCAATCGTGTTGGTCGTCATCGCCCTCATCGCGGGCGCGTTGGTCGGACCGAAGATCCCGTTCGTCGCGGGACTCAGCGGAGCCAGCGCTGGTCAGTTCGCCGGAGGGCCCGGTGGCGCCAATGGACCGATGGCGCAGCTCACCGAGGAAGAGCGCGCGCAGCTGCAGGGCATGAGCGACGAAGAGCGCCAGGCGTTCTTCCGGGAGAAGATGGGCGATCAGGCGCCCGGCGCCGGGGCCTCAGGCAGGCCCGGCGGTGGCCGGGGGGCAATCCTCGTCGAAGGCGAGGTCATGAGTGTTGCGGCCGACTCGGTGACACTCAAGACGTCAGATGGCGGATCGCAGACCATCTATCTCGACGACACGACCGCTATCGGCTACGCCAAGGGAGCCGAGCAGTCGGACCTCGCTGAGGGCGACGACGTGATTCTCATGGCCTCTCCCGAGGCGGACAACGTGATCACAGCCACCGCCGTCGTCGTGAAGTAGGTTCTCCAGTCTCGCCGGCTTCGCGCGGTGCCTCCCCTCGCCGTGCGAGCCGGCTGGGACACATACCGACCTCTAGTCGCGCTGCAGGTCATCGAGGATCGCCTCGGCCCAACGGAGCACGCTCTCGGGCATCCCCTCGATGCCTTCGGCCACCACGTCGGACAGGGTGCGGCTCCACTCGCGCGCGATGACCTCGCCGCCCTCCCGGGTGATCTTGAACGTGCGGCGGTCCTGTGGCGCCCAGGCCGAAACCTCACGCCGCAGCTGAGCCGCAGGCACGCCCTCGCGAACCGCTCGGCGCAAGGACTCTCGCGCCC